>DASYUH010000031.1 GCA_036001465.1 Candidatus Polarisedimenticolia bacterium | reverse complement strand
TGGTGGTGAACATCGACAATGGCTTCGGAGCCGGATATGCCGCGTCAGTAATAAATAAATCAATGCTAAATAATTGAATGCAATTATTGTGCAGAGCAACCCTGCGGATGAGTAGGGCGACCACCCTCCGAAACGCTCCGGCAGGATTTTTCGCCTTTCTGGCCCCTGTTTCTTGACAACCCGGGGGGTGGTCCGTATATTACACATGCGTTGGTCTGTGGGATTTGGTAATCCATTGTCGGGCCAAGCACTTCCACGGTCCGTCAGACTAAACACAGCGGTTCTTTGGCAGGGTGTAGGGCTCGAAGTCCGGGTCCGAGGAGACCAGGCCCCGGACAAGGTGTCATTCGCTTTGAAGGATTTTTGCTCAAGGATCGAGAGGAGGGAGTCACTGAATGCCCCTCGTGAGGGTTCGCGAGGATGAGTCGCTGGAAAACGCTCTTCGCCGCTTCAAGCGGAAATGCGAGAAGTCGGGCGTGCTGTCCGAGCTGAAGAAAAGACAGCACTACCTCAAGCCGAGCCAGAAGAGGAAGATCAAGGCGCTGGCGGCGAGGAAGAAAGCGCTCAAGCGCCTGGCCCAGGAAAGGCGCTTCAGCGACTGACCGGAGGTCGCCACGAGAGTGGGAGGGAGAGACAGGACGGATGTCGTCGAAGCCGTTCGGGCGCAGGCCGACCTGCGCTCGATCGTTTCCGATTACCTCCCCCTCAAGAAGAGCGGCGCGAAGTACCGGGCGCTGTGCCCGTTTCACTCGGAGAAGAGCCCGTCCTTTTACGTGGACGCGGACAAGCAGTTGTTCTACTGCTTCGGGTGCGGCACCGGCGGGGACGTTTTCAAGTTCCTGATGCTCTATGAAAAACTGGAATTCCCCGAGGCGCTGAAGTCGCTGGCGGCCCGGTACGGCATCACCGTGCCTGCCTCCCGCGCCCCGGAAAACAGCGAGCGCCAGAAAGTCCTGGGGGCCAACCAGAGGGCGCTGGCCTGGTTCCGGGAACAGCTCGGGCGGCCGGGAGGGGAGACGGCGCGCAGGTACCTCGCGGGCCGCGGCGTCGACGCGGGGACGATCGATCGCTTCCAGATCGGCTACGCGCCGGACGGCTGGAGCGGCCTCAAAGGGCATCTGGCGTCGGCCGGCATCGCCGAGGGGCAGGCGGTCCTGGCCGGGCTGCTGGCGAAGAAGGAGGAAACCGGCCGGACGTACGACCGGTTCCGCGACCGGGTGATCTTCCCGATCGTCAACCTGGCGGACGAGTTGATCGGGTTCGGCGGCCGGGTGCTCGGGGAAGGGGAGCCGAAGTATTTGAACTCCCCCGAGTCGCCGGCGTTCAGCAAGGGGGAGAACCTTTACGGCATCGGGTTCGCCCGGGAGGGGATTCGCAAGGAAGGGTACGCCATCCTGGTCGAGGGATACATGGACGTCATCGCCCTCCACCAGGCCGGCGTGGTGCACGCCGTGGCGACGCTCGGGACCGGGTTCACCACCGGGCACGTCCGGCTGTTGAAGCGATTCACCGACCGCGTCGTGGTGAACTTCGATCCCGACGCGGCGGGACGGGCGGCGACAAGGCGCTCCCTCGAGGTCCTTCTCGAGAGCGGCTTCGAGGTGAGCGTGGTGTCGCTCCCCGCGAAGAAGGATCCGGACCTGTTCGTCAGGGAGCAGGGGGCGGAGAGGTACCGGGAGCGGCTCGGGGCGGCGGTGTCGTACATCGAGTTCCTGACACGGGACGTCGCGACGCGACAGGACCTGTCGGGGACGCGGGGAAAGGTGGCGGCGCTGAACGAGGTCCTGCCGTTCCTGGCGCGCCTGGACAATCCGGTCAGCCGGGCCGGGCACGTGGAGATGATAGGCAGCGTCCTGGGGATCGAGGACCGGCTGGTCCTGCAGGAGCTGAAGGAGGCGGTGCGCGGGCGCCGCAAGAGCCTGCCGGCCGGGCCGCTTCAGGCGGCCCGCGGATCGTGGATCGTGAGCGAGTCGGAGTCGCGCCTGCTGCGGGCCCTGATGGACGCCCACGACGTGAGGAGCGCGCTCCTCGCGGAGATTGAAGACGGAGACCTGGAAATCAGCCGGATCGCGGAGGTGGTGAAGGTCATCCGCGATCTGGTGGTCAAAAATGAGGACGTGACATATCCTCGGGTGGCGTCGCTGGTCAGCGACGAGGCCCGGGACATCATCACCAGGGCCGCGGCGTTGCCTCATCCCCCCGCGACCCTGGACGAGGGACGCGGGTGCGTGATGGCCCTGCGGGCGGCGCGGCTGGAGCGGCAGATGGGCGACATCCAGAAACGGCTCGAGTCGGGGGGGAAGGCGGCGGACGTGGACGATCTTCTCCGTCGCAAGGTCGAATTGAAGCGAAGAATCGAAGCGCTGCGTCAGGCATCGCCGTAGTCTTAAGGAGAACTCCCTTGGGTATCGAAGAGAAGTACGAAGAGGTACGGCAACTGATCAACCTCGGCCGGGAGAGGGGGTACCTCCTCTACGACGAGGTCAACGACGTGCTGCCCGAGGAGGTGCATTCTCCCGAGGACCTCGACGACATGTTCCTGCTGTTCGACTCTCTCGGCATCGAGATGGTCGACTCGGAGGAGAAGTACAAGGCCAAGCTCGAGGAGAAGGCGGCCGCCGCCGAGAAGGAGGAGGTCGAGGAGGCCAAGATCGACCTGTCTCCCGGGGCGCTCGAGAAGACCAACGATCCCGTCCGCATGTACCTGCGCGAGATGGGGACCGTCCCCCTGCTCACCCGGGAGGGGGAGGTCGAGATCGCCCGTCGCATCGAGCGCGGCGAGAAGAACGTGGTCAAGGCCCTGTCGCGCAGCAAGTACGCCATCGCCCAGCTTCTCGCGTTCGGCAACCGCATCCGCAACAAGGAGATCCGCGTCGAGGACCTGATCACGGTCGCCGACGACGACGAAGAGGGAGCCGCCGAGCGCAAGCGCAGGAAGCTCCTGGACGCCATGGCGCGCATCCAGCGCCTGAGCCGGAAGATCGAAGACCTCCAGAAGCACCTGGCCCGGCTGACCGAGGGCTCGCGCCGGTACCGCGAGATCCTGCACGACTTCGCGCGCGTGCGCGTGCAGCTCGGGCTCGTCATCCGCGACATGGGGATGACGACCGGCAAGGTGAAGGACCTGTCCCGGAAGTCGAAGGAGACGGCCGGCAAGCTGAAGGACCTGGAGGACGACATCCGCTCGTACCACCGGCGGCTGAAGCTGACCCGCGACCCGAAGGGGCGCCGCGATCTGCGCGAGAAGGTGCGCGCGGCCGAGGAGGAGATCTCCCGCATCGCCCGCGAGATGGATTCCACCCCCGACGAGATCAAGATGACCGCCGAGGGGATCCGCCTCGGCGAGGCGATGGCGGCCCGCGCCAAGAGCGAGCTGGTCGAGGCGAACCTCCGCCTCGTGGTGTCGATCGCCAAGAAGTACACCAACCGCGGCCTGCAGTTCCTCGACCTGATCCAGGAGGGGAACATCGGGCTCATGAAGGCGGTCGACAAGTTCGAGTACAAGCGCGGCTACAAGTTCTCGACCTACGCCACCTGGTGGATCCGCCAGGCGATCACCCGCGCCATCGCGGACCAGGCGCGGACGATCCGCATCCCCGTCCACATGATCGAGACGATCAACAAGCTGGTGCGGACGTCGCGCGCCCTGGTGCAGGAGATCGGCCGCGAGCCGACCCCCGAGGAGATCGCCAAGAAGATGGGGATCCCCGTGGCCAAGGTGCGCAAGGTCCTGAAGATCGCCCAGGAGCCGATCTCCCTCGAGACCCCCATAGGCGAGGAAGAAGACTCCCACCTCGGGGATTTCATCGAGGACCGCGCGGTGACGTCGCCGGTCGACGCGGTCATTCAGCTCAACTTGAAAGAGCAGACGCAGAAGGTCCTGAAGACCCTCTCTCCCCGCGAGGAGATGGTCCTCAAGATGCGCTTCGGCGTAGGCGACGGTAGCGAACACACCCTGGAAGAGGTCGGCCAGTCCTTCGCCGTGACGCGCGAGCGCATCCGCCAGATCGAGAGCAAGGCGCTGCGCAAGCTCCGCCACCCCTCGCGCAGCCAGCGCCTGCGGGCGTTCCTGGAGAGCACGGGCGGATAAGCGAAGCGAAGGGCGGCGGTCGTCCGGGACGCGCCGGCGGACCGTCAGTCAGCACGAGATCAGGGCGGGACAATCGTCCCGCCCTTTTTACTGCGCACGCGGGGAGACCTTCGTCGTCAAGAGACCGGCGGCGGAGCCGTTCACCCCCCGGAACGCCGATTCAACGGGCCGATCCGCCCCCCCGCCGAACGGGATGCAACCGGGAGCGGCGTTTGGGCGTACCTTCAACGACCGCGGTGGAGGGTCACAGACCCTCTCCGCGGCCGATGCTCGCAGGTTGTACAATACTCGGCGCAAACACCCTGCCGGGTCGAATGAGCGACCGGTCGGCCCCTGGAGGGGCTCCCGGTCGATGCAGACGGAGGCTTGTTCTGATGGCGAAGCGGATGGTCCTCATGCTCCTGGCCGTGGCGGTGTTCGTCGGGATCGTCGGATGGGTGAAGTTCCGGCCGCGTGGCGCCGGGGCCGGGGCCGCTGGATACCGGCCGCCCCCCGAGGCGGTCACCACGATCGTCGTCAAGCAGGAGGAATGGCAGGGGTCTCTCGGCGCCATCGGCACGGTGGCGGCCATCAATGGAGTGACCGTCAGCGCCGATCTCCCCGGCGTGGTCCGGCGGATCGCCTTCGAGTCGGGGGACCGCGTCGCCGCCGGCACCGTCCTCGTGGAGCTCGACACGAGCCAGGAGAAGGCGCAGCTCGCCGCGGCGGAGGCCCGGCTCGAGCTGGCCCGCCTGAACCTCGACCGGATCCGCGGCCTGCGCAAGGAAGGGATCAACTCCCAGACCGAGCTCGACACGTCCGAGGCCGAGCTGAAGCAGGCGAACGGGTATGTCGCCGAGGTCGCCGCCACGATCGAGCGCAAGACGATCCGGGCGCCGTTCGCGGGGGTGCTCGGCATCCGCCAGGCGAATCTCGGCCAGTACCTGGAGAGCGGCACCCCGATCGTGCCGCTGCAGTCGCTCGATCCGATCCACGTCAACTTCGACGTTCCGCAGCAGGAGATCGGCCGTCTGAAGGCCGGCGGCGAGGTGCGCGTCACGCTGGAAGGGGCGGCCGACACCGAGGTGGCGGGGCGGATCGCGGCGGTCGATTCGGTGATCGACGAGTCCACTCGGAACGTCAAGGCGCAGGCGGTCCTGCGTAATTCGAAGGGGGTTTTGCACCCCGGCATGTTCGTCACCGTCCAGGTGATCCTCGCCGCCCGGGAGCCGGTCGTCTCGGTCCCCGCGTCGGCGGTCAGCTACGCCCCCTACGGCGACTCGCTGTTCGTCGTCGAGGAGATGAAGGGGGAGGACGGGCAGGCCTACAAGGGGGTCAGCCAGAAGTTCGTCAAGCTGGGGGGCGCGCGGGGGGACCAAGTGGCGGTCCTCTCAGGACTCGAGCCGGGGGCCGAGGTGGTGACCTCGGGAGTCTTCAAGCTGCGCAACAAGGCGGCGGTCGAGGTGAACAACACCGTCCAGCCGCCGAACAATCCGGCCCCCAGTCCACAGGACAACTGATGAAGCTCACCGACCTGTTCATCAAGCGGCCGGTCCTGGCGATCGTGGTCAACCTGATCATCCTGATCGCCGGTCTGCAGTCGATCCGCACCCTGGCGGTGCGCCAGTACCCGCGCAGCGACATCGCGGTGATCAACGTCACGACGGCCTACGTCGGCGCCAGCGCCTCCCTGGTGCGCGGCTTCATCACGACGCCCCTCGAGCGGGTCATCGCCAGCGCCGACGGCATCGACTACCTCGAGTCGTCCAGCGCGCAGGGGGTCAGCACCATCACCGTGCACCTGAAGCTGAACTACGACACCAACGCCGCGCTGACCCAGATCCAGGCGAAGGTGGCGCAGGTCCGCAACACCCTGCCGCCCGAGGCGGAGGCGCCGATCATCGACCTGCAGACCGCCGACGCCCAGATCGCGGCCATGTACCTCGGCTTCGCCTCCGATATGCTCGATCAGAACCAGATCACCGACTACCTGACCCGGGTCGTGCAGCCGAAGCTCAGCGCCATCAGCGGCGTGCAGCGGGCAGACATCCTCGGCGACCGCACCTTCGCCATGCGGGTCTGGCTGAAGCCCGACAGGATGGCGGCGCTGGGGATCGCGCCATCCGAAGTGCGCGACGTCCTGGCGAAGAACAACTACCTGTCGGCCCTCGGCCGGACCAAGGGCTCGATGGTGTCGGTGAACCTGATCGCCAACACCGATCTCAAGACGGCCGCGGAGTTCAGCCAGATCGTCGTGAAGGAGGAGAAGGGGGTCGTCGTCCGGCTGGGGGAGATCGCCGACGTCGTGCTGGGTGCGGAGAACTACGACACCGACGTGCGCTTCGGCGGCCAGACCGCCACGTTCATGGGGGTGTGGGTCCTGCCGACCTCGAACTCGCTGGACGTGGTCAAGCGCGTGCGCGCGGCGTTCCCGGAGATCCAGGCGCAGGTGCCGGCCGGGATGAAGGCGGCCATCTGCTACGACTCCACCGTCTACATCGAGAACGCCATCGACGAGGTCCTCAAGACCCTGAGCGAGACGCTGCTCATCGTCATCATCGTGATCTTCCTGTTCCTCGGGTCGTTCCGCGCCGTCCTCATCCCGGTCATCGCCATCCCGATTTCGCTCGTCGGCGCCGTCTTCCTGATGCTCGTCGCCGGCTTCTCGGTCAACCTCCTGACCCTCCTGGCGATCGTCCTGTCGGTCGGCCTGGTGGTCGACGACGCCATCGTCATGGTGGAGAACGTCGAGCGGCACCTGCGATCCGGCCAGCGGCCGCTGAACGCCGCCCTGCACGCCGCCCGCGAGCTGGTCGGCCCGATCATCGCCATGACCATCACCCTCGCGGCGGTCTACACCCCGGTCGGAATCCAGGGGGGGCTCACCGGGACGCTGTTCCGGGAGTTCGCCTTCACTCTCGCGGGGGCCGTCCTGATCTCCGGCATCGTGGCGCTGACGCTGTCGCCGATGATGGGCTCGAAGCTCCTGCACCAGGGGGACACCGAGCGCGGCTTCGCCGGCGTCGTCAACCGCCGCTTCGAGTCCCTGCGCGCCCTCTACACGCGGCTCCTGTCGCGCACCCTGGAGTATCGGCCGGTCGTCCTGGTCCTGTGGGTGATCGTCGTGCTGCTCATGGCGCCGCTCTACATGTTCTCGCAGCAGGAGCTCGCCCCGGTGGAGGACCAGGGGTTCGTGTTCGCCATCATCCAGGGGGCCGCCAACGCGACCCTCGAGCAGACGATGCTGTTCGCCACCAAGGTCAGCGAAGTCTTCGGGTCGTTCCCGGAGAGCGACATCACCTTCCAGATCACCAACCCCGGCGGGGGGTTCGGCGGCATGGTCCTCAAGCCCTGGAGCCAGAGGAAGAAGTCGGCCCCCCAGCTGCAGATGGAGGCGGCCGCCCAGCTGGCCAAGATCCCCGGCGTGCGCATGATCCCCCTGAACCCGCCGCCGCTGCCCGGGAGCCAGGGGTTCCCCGTCGAGTTCGTGGTCGGATCGACCGGCGAGCCGGCGCAGATCGCCGAGCTGGCCGGCCAGCTGGTCGGGAAGGCCTATGCCAGCGGCATGTTCATGTACGCCGACACCGACGTGAAGTTCGACCAGCCGCAGGCGGAGGTGGTGTTCAACCGTGACCAGATGCGCTCGCAGGGGGTCGACATGAGCCAGGCGGGGGCCGACCTGTCGACGCTTCTGGGCGGGAACTACGTCAACCGCTTCAGCATCCAGGGGCGCAGCTACAAGGTCATACCGATGATCAAGCGGGCCGACCGCCTGACCCCCGATCAGCTGAAGGACATCTACATCACCGGCCCCCAGGGGCGCCTGGTGCCACTGTCGACCTTCGCCACGCTCAAGACCTCGACCGAGCCACGCGAGCTGAAGCGCTTCCAGCAGCTCAACGCCGTGCGCATCCAGGGGGCCCTCGCACCGGGCGCGACGCTCGACAAGGCGCTGCGCTTCCTCGAGGACGAATCGAAGACGCTGCTGCCGGCGGGTTACAGCGTCGACTACGCCGGGGAGTCGCGGCAGCTGCGCACCGAGGGGAGGAAGTTCCTCGGTGTCTTCGTCCTGTCGGCGATCCTGATCTACCTGGTCCTGGCGGCCCAGTTCGAGAGCTTCCGCGATCCGTTCATCATCCTGGCCGGCTCGGTGCCGCTGGCGCTGTCCGGGGCGCTGCTGTTCTCGTTTCTCGGGTTGACGACCCTGAACATCTACAGCCAGGTCGGCCTGATCACCCTGGTCGGGCTGATCTCGAAGAACGGCATCCTGATCGTGGAGTTCGCCAACAAGCTGCAGGAGCGAGGCAGGATGCCGCTTCAGGCGGTGATCGAGGCGGCCAGCACCCGGCTGCGCCCGGTCCTGATGACGACCGCGGCGACCGTGGTCGGCCACCTGCCGCTGGTCTTCGCGCGGGGCCCCGGCGCCGGAGCGCGCAACAGCATCGGCATCATGCTGGTCACCGGCATGATCATCGGGACCGCCTTCACCCTGTTCGTCGTCCCGTCCATCTACGTGCTGGTGGCCCGCCGGCACGCCCACGCCCCCTCGCTGGACGAGGAAGATTCCGAGCGGGAGCCCCGTCTCGAGGCGGCCGCGATCTAGGAGCGCATCCAGGCGATGCAGCGCTCGAGCTCCAGGCGCATCGCCCCGGCGGACGGCGCGCGCCACCACCATCCGTGACCCGGAAGGACCCACTCGAAGCGGAACTCGAGGAGGCGCTCCATCGAGCGGATCTGCTCGGTCCAGGAATACCAGCAGGCGTCCCGGAAGGCGACCAGTCCCGCGCGCGCCGGCGACCAGGCGAGGTGATCGCCGGTGAACAGGATGGCGTCGCGGTAGAGCAGGACCGTGTGGCCGCGGGTGTGGCCCGGCACCGGGATCGCCACGAGGTCGTCGGCCAGGCGCACCGGATCGCCCCCCTGAAGCTTCGTCTCGACGCCGCGCGTCTCCGCGGTCACGTCGTCGGCGTGCAGGATGCGCTCGCAGCCGAACCGCCGGCGGAGCACCGCGTGATCCGCGACGTCGTCGCGATGCGTCAGGAACAGGGTGCGGGCTCCACCCATCGCCTCGAGGCGCTTCATCAGGGGGGCCGCGGCGCGGGGGGAGTCGACGATCACGTTTCCCTGCGGGCGCCGGACGAGATAGCTCCAGGCCCCGAACGACCGTTCCGAGGTGAAGCCGAGAAAGAAGATGTCCTCGGCGACCGGCTCGGGAAAGGAGGCGATGGCCGGCGAGACGTCGGCGCGCGGCGTCGTGCCGATCGAGGCGGTCGGGCAGGAGACGAGCGCCATGAGGGCGCGCAGCCGCTCCGCGGGGCTTCGCGGCTGGCGGGCGACGAACGAATGATCGTCCGCGGGGGCGAACAGGCCGGGCGCCACGCGGGTGCAGGTGTCGCAGTCGATGCAGGATCGATCGACGTAGAACTCGCCGGCGGCGTTGTCCGGCAGCCTGTCCGCGGGCCTGGCCATGTCGATCGAGCCGCGCTGGAGCCGACGCGCTCCTAGGGGCGCGGGGCCTCCCGGGGGACGATGTCGAGCTCCAGCCGGTCCGCGCCGCGCAGGATCGTCATCCGCGAGCGCGCCCCGACACGCGCGTCGGTCAGGATCCGGTGCAGGTCGTCGACCCCCGTGACCGGCAGGTCTTCGTAGGCCACGATGAGGTCCCCCTCGAGGAGACCGGCCGTCCGGGCCGGGCTTCCGGGCTCGACCGCGGAGACCAGGACGGCGCTCTCGTTCGGCAGGGCGTGGAAGCGCACCAGGCGGCGATGGAGCGGCACGTCCTGCCCGGCCACGCCGATGAAGGCGCGCCGTATCGCTCCGTCCTTGATCAGCCTGCCGGCGACGAACTTCACCGTGTCGATGGCGATGGCGAAGCAGATCCCCTGCGCCGGAAGGATGACCGCGGTGTTGACGCCGATCACCTCGCCGGCCGAATTGAGCAGCGGCCCGCCCGAGTTCCCCGGGTTCAAAGGCGCGTCGGTCTGGATGACGTTGTCGATCAGCCGGCCGGAACCGGCGCGCAACGACCGGCCCAGCGCGCTCACGACCCCGGCCGTCACGGTGCACTGGAAGCCGAGCGGATTGCCGATGGCGACGACCAGCTGCCCCGGTCGCAGGGAGCGCGACTCGCCGAGACGGGCGGCGTGCAGGCCGGGAGCATGGACGCGAACGACCGCCAGGTCGGTGTTCGGGTCGTCCCCCACGATCTGGGCGGCCAGGCGCCGGCCGTCGTTGAGCGTGACGGCTACGCGCGCCGCCCCGCTCACCACGTGGCTGTTCGTCAGGATGAAGCCGTCGGGGGTGAAGATGAACCCCGACCCGGTGCCGGCGCGCACCTCGCGCTCCTCCGCGGGCGCCCCGCGCTCCCGGGCAGCGCTGCCCCCCGCGCGGCCCATCCGCGCCTTTTTGTAGACGTCGATGTTGACGACCGCCGGGCCGATCTCCTCCACGACCCGGACGACCGTGCGCGAGTACTCGTCGAGAAGGGCCGCATCGTCCGGGCGGGTGACCCGGGCGGATTCGTCCCCGGAACGGGCTCCCTCCGCGGGATGCGCGGATCCGTCCTCGGATACCAGGGAAAGTCGTCGAGGCATCGCTGTCCCCCGTGCGTGTATTCCAAGGTATCACGGCGCCGGGCGCGCGGCGAGTGGCGCGCCGGGCGCAACACGGGGGCGCGTTCCATCAGAGGACGGGAATCGATCCCTCCCGGAGATCCGCGATCTGGTCCTCGCTGAGGGCGCGCCCGTAGAGGCGCACCTCGTCCAGGTCGCCGCGCAGGTTGGACGAGGCCACCGCCGGATAGCGCGCGAACACCACGCCGGCCGGCGTCGTGGCGGGCCCTGCCGTCCCGGTCCAGGCGCGCGCGGCCTTCTCGACGCCGTCCACGTAAAGCCGTCCGCCCCGCGCGTCCACCACGAACGCCACGTGGTGCCACGCGCCGTCGGCGAACCCGGGGACCCTCAACCCGCACTCGCCGCCGTCCCAGACGAAGTTCGCCGCGTCCCTGAAGTACCAGGCGCACAGGCTGCCGCCACTCACGAAGATCTGGTAACCGTTGAAGGACGAGGGAAGGTACTTGTTGATCAATCCGTGCAGGCCAGCCGAGTCCGTCCTGATCCAGGCCGCCAACGTGAGCGGCAACGGGTCGAGTACGGAGGCTTGGGGAACCTCGACGGAATCGTTCAGGCCGTCGAAGGAAAGGGCCGCCCCGACCGCGCCGGCGATCCGGGCCGGGTCTCCGAGGATCGTGCCGTTGAATCCAAGGCCTGACGAGTCGTCCGCCGACTCGCCCCCCGGCTCCGAGAAGGACCACGAGCCGAGCAGGCCGACGTTGGGATTGTAGAGCGCCATCACCTCGTCGGCGCCGAGCGCCCGGTCGTAGATGCGCACGTCGTCCAGTGCGCCCGGAAGAAAGGGCGCGGCGGTTCCGGGGTAGCGTCCGAGGCTGAGGCTCGCGGTCGTGGTGGCGGGCCCGGCCGCGCCGGTCCAGGCGCGCGCCGCCCTCTGTTCCCCGTCCACGAACAGACGCCCCCCCGACGGGTCCACGACGAACGCCACGTGGTGCCACCGGCCGTCGGAATATCCCGGTGTCGCCAGGGTGCAGCTCGTCCCGTCCCAGACGAAGTCCGAGGCGTCCCGGAAGTACCAGGCGCAGAGAGTGCCGCGGTTCAGGAAGATCTGATAGCCGTTGAGAGAGCCGGGCAGGTACTTGTTGACCACGCCGTGCAGGCCGGTCGCGCCGGTCTTGAGCCACGCCGCGACCGTGACCGGGTAGGGGTCGAGCGCGTCGGCATGCGGCACGTCGACGTAATCGTCCGCGCCGTCGAACGCAAGGCCCGGGCCGATCGGGCCTGAGGTCCGGGCGGGCCCGGCCACGAGGGTGCCGTCGAACCCGTTGCCCGAGGAGTCGGCAGCCACCGTACCGGCGGGCTCGGAGAACTGCCAGGAGGCCACGGGCCGCCCCTTGTGCTTTCCGGGAGACAAAGCGGCCGGGGTCGTGAAGGAGAAATCTGGCGAGACGGCCAGGTTCCCGGCGGCGTCGCGCGACTTCACGCGATAGTGATACAGGGTGCTCGGGACGAGGCCCCCCAGGCTCTGGGAATGGTTCGTCAGGAGCGATCCGTTCAGGGAGGTGGAGGAGCCGTAGGCGCTCGTCGAGCCGTATTCGACCTGCGTGTCAGCCGGCTCGTTGGTCGTCCAGGTGATGGTCGCCCCCGTGTCGGACAGGCTGGAGGCGGCCACCGCGGAGAGGATCGGAGGCGTGGTGTCGAGGCCCATCAGGCCGGCGATCTCGCTCGCGCTCAGGGCGCGGTTGTAGACCCGGACCTCGTCGATGGCGCCCGGGAGGTACGGAGTGGCGATGGAGGGGTAGCGACCGAGGGCGAGCTCCGCCGTCGTGGTGGAGGGGCCGGCCGTCCCGGTCCAGGCGCGCGCCGCCTTCTGGGCGCCGTCCACGTACAGTCGGGCGCCGGCGGCGTCGACCACCAGCGCCACGTGGTGCCACTGGCCGTCGTTGAACCCCGGGGTCGCCAGGGTGCAGCTGGTGCCGTCCCAGACGTAGTTCGCCGCGTCCCTGAAGTACCAGGCGCAGAGGCTGCCGCCGTTCAGGAAGATCTGGTAGCCATTCAGGGAGCCGGGGACGTACTTGTTGACCACTCCGTGCAGTCCCGTGGCGGTGGTCCTGAGCCAGGCGGCGACCGTGATGGGATACGGGTCGAGGGCGGGAGCGTGGGGAATCGCCACGTAGTCGTCCGCGCCATCGAGCGACAGCCCCGGCCCGATCCGGCCTGCGATCCATGTCGGGCCGCCGGCGAGGGCGCCGTTGAAGCTGTTGCCGGAGGCGTCGGAGGCCAGCGTCCCGCTCCCTTCGGACAGGGGCCAGGCGCCGACCGGTTCGGAGTCGGAGGGGGGCGGCGGCGCGGCCGGTGTCAGGAAGGTGAAGTCTCCCGACACGGCCAGGTTGCCGGCGGCGTCCCTGGACTTCACGCGGTAGTGGTAGGTGACGGCCGGAGAGAGACCCGAGAGCGGCGCCGTGTGGGCGA
>DASYUH010000030.1 GCA_036001465.1 Candidatus Polarisedimenticolia bacterium | reverse complement strand
ACCGACTAGAATCGATCTCTCGCAAATGCAACCAGGAGGTGCCTGATGAGACAACGCGAGTCGATCGTGAAGGGAATCATCGTCCTGGCAATAATCACAATCGCAGAAGTCGGTGCGGCCCGGGCCCAGGATGCCGCCGGCAAGGCGGACTGGTCCGACATCGGGCTTCTGAGCGTCATCGTGACGGACGGGAACAGCGAAGCATGGACGGCGGGGATCAAGAACACGCTCGCAGCGAAGGGCGCCAAGTCCATGTTCGAGCTTCAGACGAGCGGGTATCAGGCCCAGTCGACGACCAGGGTTCGGTTCGCCCTCGGTCCGAGCCAGACGGATTTCCAGGTCGTGGAGATCAAGAGCGACTGGGAAGCCGAGAGCTACATCGTGGGGCTGCGGTTCGATCGGTTGATGGCGAAGCGGATGTACTGGCTGATCGGCGGCGGCTGGGAGCGCAATCGCCTGAAGGGCCTGAAGGACCGGTTCATGGAGATCGCAGGCGTGGGGGCGCGGTGGATCGACAAGGACAAGGCGCTGTTCCGGACCGACATCGCCGCGACGTCGACGCGGCAGAACGACGTGATTGACAATACGCTCGAGGACAACGAATTCCCGGGGGTGCGCCTGTCGTCGAAGTTCCAGAAGACATTCTCGACCGGAGCGACGATCGGCCACGAGCTGGTGGTCGATCAGAACCTGGACCGGACGGAGGACCGGCGGGCCGACATGACAGCCTGGGTCAGCTTTGCCTCGGGCCCGCACCTCGCCCTTCAGATGGGGGCGCAGCTCCTCTACGACTGGGAGCCGGCGCTTCAGGAGATCCCGCGCTTCAGCGCCCCCCTGATCTATTCCGGGCAAAACGTCCAGATCCCGTTCGAGGAGTTCGACAAGATCTTCACCGCCGCGCTGGTGCTCGTGTTCTGACGGCTCTGAATCTTCGCGGCCTTGTGCTGAGCCGGCGTGCGGCCGATGGACAGTCCGTGTGCGGGGGCTGGACACTCGGCTAAACGACTGAGCGCACGGCGCTCAGAGTCTCCCGTCTGACCCCGGCAGCGATTTGTGTCCGGGAATCGCGTTATTGCAGCCTTTCCCCCCCCGTTCCAGCTGATTCGCCAGGCCTCCGGAACTCCATGACGGATGGGCACTTTCGTGGCGGCGACGCGGTGACGCGCGTGGCAGGGTCTTTGCTTATTGACCAGCCACCCGCGCTGGCGGATAGGGTGTCGGATCGGTGACAGGGGTGCAGGGAAAGCTGAGGGCCACGCAGACATGCTCGCAAAACTGAGGCCGTTGAGAGAGACACTCGTTATCAGCCTGGCGATCGCGGCGCTTCTGCTGGCGGCCCCCTCCGTCTCGGCGGCTCCCTCCGCCGCAGCACAGGGACTGAGAGGGAGCGCGCAGCCGGACAGGCTCTCTCCGGATGTCAGGGAACAGCTCGAATCCGTTGGACCTCGGGAACTGATCCCGGTCATCGTGCAGCTCGAGGCCGAGCCCGATGCGGACCATTTCGCGCGGCTCAGGGCCGGCGGCGGATCGGTCAAGGCGCGCTTTGGCGTCCTGCATGGCTACTCGGCCCGCGTCCCGGCCGGGCGGATCGAGGCGCTCGCCGCGGAGCCCGGCGTCGAGCGGATCTCCTACGACGTCCCGGTCTCGGCCCACCTCAACGTGGCCGTCGACGCCGTCGAGGGCGACCTCGCGTTCAAGAATTCCGGAGGTCTCATCGGCAAGGGGGTCGGGGTCGCGGTCATCGACACGGGTGTCGTGGCCCACCCGGACCTGGTTCGGCCCTCCAGCATGCCGCAGATCGTCGAGGTGGAGATCGTCGGGACCGAGAAGGGGCTGGCCGACTACTTCGGCCACGGCACGCACGTGATCGGCATCATCAACGGGAGCGGCTACGCCTCGAGCGACAGCCTCTCGTACCGCACCTTCAGAGGCCTGTCCCCTGGGACCCGGATCATCTCGATCCGGGCGCTTTACCCCGACGGCACCGGGTACACCTCCGACATCATGATGGGAATCGACTGGGCGATCCGGAACAAGGGCGCCTACAACATCCGCGTCCTGAACCTGTCGCTCGGGCACCCGATCTACGAGTCGTTCCGGACGGATCCCCTGTGCCGCATGGTGCGGGCGGCGCACGACGCCGGGATCGTCGTCGTCGTGGCGGCCGGCAACGACGGCGACGTCGGTGGCGGATTCGGCACGATCACCTCGCCCGCCAACGAGCCGAGCGCCATCACCGTGGGGGCGATGAACGACAAGGGGACGGCATCGATCGGGGACGACGAGAGGGCGTGGTTCTCCGCGAAGGGACCGACGCTCATCGACTTCGTCGCCAAGCCCGACCTGGTCGCCCCGGGGGTCGGGATCGTATCGGCGCGAGCCCCCGGGTCGTGGCTCGATACGAACTTCCACGGCCTGGTCCTGAAGATCGGGGAGTACAAGAACGACACGAAGTATGCGACCAAGGACGGCGCCTACATCCGGCTCTCGGGGACGTCGATGGCCGCGCCCCTGGTCTCGGCCGCGGCGGCCCAGATGATCCAGAAGGACCCGACGCTGAACCCGGCGACCGTCAAGGCCCGTCTGATGAAGTACGCGCAGAAGGACGGGCGCCTGGTGTTCGAGACCGGCGCGGGCTTCCTCAATGTGGACCGGGCGCTTCAGGCCTGCGAGCGCGTCTCTCTCGCCATGTCCCCCTTCGTCCTGCTGGCCGGCGACGGTGGCGTCTACATGCAGGACACCGCTCTCCTGTGGGGCGGCGATTGGAAGGTGGACAGCGTCTGGGGCGCCGACAAGGGGCTGCTGAGCGGCATCTACCTCAAGGACGTGCCGTCGGACATCGTCCAGACCTATGGCGCCATCTGGGGCGGCGGCAAGACCGGCCGGCTGTCGCTCGTCGACAACACGGTCGTCACGACCACCGGCGCCATCTGGGGAGGAAGCCGATCCAACCTCACGCACACCGCAAGCGTCGTCGACATCCTGGGCGCCATCTGGGGCGGTGGCAAGCGTGGCGGCCCCTAAGAGGATACGCTCATGACGATCTTCCTCGCGACTCTGGCGGCACTGAGCTGGCTCGCCACTCTCGAAGCGCTGCTGCACGGCCTGCCGCAGCTGACGGCGGACTACCTGCTCCTCATGGTGTTCGCCTGCGTGGCCGCGCCGATGAACCTCGACCTCGGACACAACGCCCGCATCTCCACCCTGCAGCCTTTGATGCTGGCCGCCATCGCCCTGTTCGGTACCCGCGAGGCCATTCTCCTCGCCGCGGTCAGCATGACCTACTTCTGGGCCGTCGGCCGCCCCCGGCAGCCCGCGTACAAGGCGGCCTTCAACTGGTGCAATTTCGTCCTGGCTGCCTGGCTCGGCGGGCACGTTTACCATGCCACCGGCGGCCGCCCGGGGGACGTGACATCCCCGGCGTCCCTGGTGGCGCTGCTTCTGACGGCGCTGACCTTCTTCGTGGTGAACACGTCACTGGTGTCGGTCGCGGTGGGATTGGAGCACGGGATCTCGCCGTTCCGCATCTGGTACGAGAAGTACTCGTGGACCCTGAACGCGCAATTGACGGGGGCGTCGGTGGTGATCCTTCTGGGGCTCTTGCGGGAAACCTTAGGGACGCAGGTCCTCTTTCTCATCGTGCCGTTCTGTATCCTGTGCTACCACTTCTACAAGGCGTATTTCTCGCGGGCGTCCGAGCGGGCGCACCGGACGTAATCCGCGCCGCAGGTCCACCGCCGCGTTGACTTGAGACGGCCGCTGCCCCACAATCAGCCGTTTCGCGGAGGTGGGCTTCGATGGCATCGTCGCGAATTCCCGCCGGCGGGGCCGCGGGCAAGAGCGATCAGAAAGCGCGGATCCAGGCGGTCGATCCGGCGGCGGAATATGCCGGGCTGAAGCCGGAGATCGACGCCGCCGTCACGCGCGTCCTCGCGTCCGGGCGCTACATCGGCGGCCCGGAGATCGAGGGGCTGGAGCGCGAGTTCGCCTCCTTCTGCGGCGTGGCGCACGCGGTGGCGGTGAGCAGCGGCACCGACGCTCTGCGCTTCGCGCTGATGGCCGCGGGCCTCGGGCACGGCGGCGCGCCTGGAGGCGGTCCCGCCGGCGGCGCGCCTGGAGGCGGCTCCGTCGGCGGCGCGTTGGGGTCCGGCCGGGACGCCGCAGGCGAGCGGCCCGAGGTCATCACCACGCCTCTGACCTTCATCGGCACGACCGAGGCCATCAGCCAGGCGGGGGGCCGGCCGGTCTTCGTCGACGTCGATCCCGCATCCCTGACGCTCGATCCCGCCCGGCTCGAAGGGGCGCTCACCCGCAGGACGCGGGCCATCGTGCCGATCCACCTGTTCGGCCAGGTGGCGGACATGGACCCGATTCTCGATTGCGCCCGCCGGCGGGGCATCTCGGTCGTCGAGGACGCCTGCCAGGCGCATGGAGCTCTCTATGCCGGCCGTGGCGGCGGTGGGGGGCGCGCGGCCGGCTCTCTCGGCGACGCGGGCTGTTTCTCCTTCTATCCGTCCAAGAACCTGGGGGCGTGCGGCGAGGGGGGCCTGGTCACCTCCGCGCGGGCCGACATCGCGGACAGAGTCAGGCGGCTGCGCGATCACGGCCAGTCGGAGAAATACGTCCACGCGGAGGAGGGATACAACGGCCGGCTCGACGCCTTGCAGGCCGCGATCCTGCGGGTCAAGCTGAAACGGCTCGCCGCCCGGAACGAGCGCCGGCGCGCCCTGGCCGCACGCTACGGTGCGCGGCTCGTCGAGATGGGGCTGGCCGCGCCCTCGAGCGGCGGGGGAGACCACCGGCAGGCCGGGGCGCCGCTTCGCCTCCCGGTCGAGAAGCCGTGGGGCACCCACGCCTATCATCTTTATACGGTGCGGTTGTCTCCAGGTGACGCTCGCCCAAGTGACGCTCGCCCAGGCGCCGCTTCGCTTCGCGACCGGGTGCGCGCCGCTCTCCTCGAGCAGGGGATCGAGACCGGCATCCACTACCCGATCCCTCTGCACCTGCAGCCGGCCTACGCGTGGATGGGCCTGCGCGAGGGGGCCTTCCCCGAGGCCGAGCGGGCAGCCCGCGAGGTCCTGTCGCTGCCGATCCATCCGGAGATGACCGACGACCAGGTGGACCGGGTGTGCGCGGCTCTTGCCAAGGCGCTCGCGCGGCCCTAGAAAAATTCCTTCAGAAAGTGATTGACTTCTCCACGATATTCTCCTAAATTACACCTTGCTTGATCGGCACGTCTCGTCCGCCCCCGCCGCTCGAGCGCTGAACGTTTCCCGTTTGCCATGTTGACGTGCGCGACGTGGTCTCGCTCCGGGGGGTGTCCGCGCTCATGGGCCTCGAATTCATCCTCGCCGTCGCTCTTGGCGTCGCTCTTGCCGTCGCGCTCGGCGCCGCTCTTGCCGCCAAGCTCGCCCCCCAGCTCGCCGTCCTCATCGGCGCCGGGAATCGCTTCGGTTTCGGCACACTCCCTGCCGCTCAGCCCGGACGTTTTCCATCGGCTGGGGCTGCCGGGTCCGCGGGGGACCGACTTCGCCGGGGCCATCGGGTGCGGGCCCCGCTCGCTTCATCCCGCCAGCCCGGACGTTTTCCATCGGCAGCGGCTGCCGGGTCCGCCGGCGACCGACTTCGCCGAGGCCATCGTGTGTGGGCCCCGCCCGCTTCATCCCGCCAGCCCGGACGTTTTCCATCAAGCCATCCGGCGCCCCCCTGCCCCCGACATCAGTGCTCGCAGCCTTCGGAGGAACGCCCTGCACAAGTCGTTGACTTGCCTGGTCCGCTCCACCACAATCTGCCGGCGCCCCGGCGCGCTCCGGCGCCGGCGCGACCGGTATGGGGTCTCCTCGATGGCAAGCGGGGCCCGAAGCGGACCTGCGAAAACGGGAAGGGGCTCTGCGAGGGCCCGATCGGCCGCGCGCCCTGGGGCCGCGCGCCGGGCGCCCGCGGGCGCTGCGGAGGCTCGCCGCGCGCCCGCGCAGCCCCTCCGCGTCCTGCTCGTCGCCGGCGCCCGTCCGAACTTCATGAAGGTCGCCCCCCTGTTGCGCGCGTTCCGGGCGCGCCCCGATCGGTTCGACCCCCGGCTGGTGCACACCGGCCAGCACTACGACGAACAGATGTCGGACGTGTTTTTCGAGGACCTGGAGATCCCGCCGCCCGACATCCACCTGGGCGTCCGGTCGGGCACGCACGCGGCGCAGACGGCGCGCATCATGGAGGCATTCGAGAAAGTCATCGAAGAGGAGCGCCCCGACTGGGTCGTGGTGGTCGGAGACGTCAACTCGACGCTGGCGTGCTCGGTGGTCGCCGCCAAGGTGACGCCTCCTATCAGGGTCGCGCACGTCGAGGCGGGCCTGCGCTCGGGCGATCGGACGATGCCGGAAGAGGTCAACCGTATCGTGACCGACGCCCTCTCCGACCTGCTCTTCACCACCAGTCCGGACGCCGATCGGAACCTGGCCGCCGAAGGGGTCCCGAAGCGCAAGATCCACCGGGTCGGGAACGTGATGATCGACACGCTGCGCCGCTTCCTGGCGCGCGCCGATTCGTCCGACGTGATGGCGCGGCTCGGGATCGCCCCTCCGTTCGCGTTGCTGACCCTGCACCGTCCCTCGAACGTGGACGATTCCCAGGCGTTGCAGCGCATCGTCGCGGCGCTCGATACCATCGCCCTGGAGATCCCGATCCTGTTCCCAGTCCATCCGCGGACGCTCAAGATGATCGCGGCGCACGGCGGCGAGGTGGGGGGCGGCGGCCTGCGTCTCGTCGAGCCGCTGGGATATCTCGACTTCCTGCACCTGCAGAAGCGGGCGCGGATGATCCTGACCGATTCGGGTGGGATCCAGGAAGAGGCCTCGATCCTCGGCGTCCCCTGCCTGACGCTGCGGGAGAACACGGAGCGTCCGATCACCCTCAGCCGCGGGACGAACCGCCTGGTGGGAAGCGACACGGCGAGAATCGTCGCCGCGGCCCGCCAGATTCTGAGAGCACCTCCGCCGCGCCCCCGGTCGATCCCGATGTGGGACGGCAAGGCGGCGGCCCGCATCGTCGCGGTCTTCGCGCGTCTCGGCGCGGGGCGCTAGGCCTGGCGGGGGCGGCAGGCCGGGCGGGGGCGGCAGGCCGGGCGGAGGGCGGTAGACGTCAGGGCGGGTGGAGCTCCGTCCCTCCGCGCTCCCTCCCTGGTTGACATCGGGCATCGCGCGCCCCCAGAATTGACGCCATTCACGGGAGGGCGCCCATGGCGCCTGGCAAGCGAACCCGCATCCTGGTGGCCGACGATCACACGATTGTGCGCCAGGGACTCAGGGCCATACTGGAGGGCGAGCCCGACATGGAAGTCGTCGGGGAGGCCGCCGACGGCCGCGAAGCGGTCAAGAAGGCCGTGTGTCTCGCGCCCGACGTGGTGATCATGGACGTCAGCATGCCGAAAATGAACGGGCTCGAAGCGACGGCCCGCATCGTCAAGGACAACCCCTCCATCCGGGTCGTCGCCCTGACGATGCACAGCAGCGAAGAGTACGTCTACTCCCTGCTCAAGGCGGGGGCGAAGGGTTATCTGCTCAAGGAATCGGTCTCGTCCGACCTGGTCGAGGCGATCCACGCGGTGGAGGGGGGCGGCACCTACCTGCACCCGTCGATCTCGAACCGGGTGGTCGAGGGATACCTGAAGGGGCCGCAAGCCGGGACGCATGCGGGGATGGTCGACGTCCTGACGCCGCGCGAGCGGGAAATCCTGCAGCTCATCGCCGAGGGGCACACCAACAAGGAGATCGCCGGGTTGCTGGGGCTCTCCGTGAAGACGATCGAGAACCACCGGACGCGCATCATGGATAAGCTCGAGATCCACAATGTCGCCGGCCTGACGCGTTACGCCATCGAACGAGGAATCGCCAGCGCGTCGTCCCGGCCCGACAGGCTGCGCGGCGACCTGCGCTAGAGGCCGGTCCGGGCAGCCGGCCGGCTCCCGGGTCAGGAACCCTGCGGGCCGGCGGGCTTCGCCGGGGGCGGCGTCCTGATCGAGGACAGGATGTTGCGGGAGAAGTGGCCCCCCACCTGCTCCTTCTCCATCAGATCGACGATTTCGAGGCGCCGGATGAGCCCCCCGGTGCTGTCCCGCAGCATGCGCACGACCGGGCGGTAGGGGTTGGACGGGTTCGACCGGACGACGACCCCCTCCTCCCCGGTGTCCAGGCGCACGCGCGTCCCCGGCGGGTAGGCCCCCATGATCTGCAGGAAGGCCTGCGCCAGCCGCGGGTGATAGTCGGTCCCTGCCTTGTCGCTGATCACCGCGGCCACCTTCTCGGGCGGGAACTCCTCCTGGTACGCTCGGCGGCTGCGCATGGCATCGTAGGTGTCGGCCAGGTTGGTCATCAGGCTGCACGGATGGAGCGGGCGGGGGTGTCGCGGGCGCGGATACCCGCCGTGGTTGTACCGCATGTGGTGCTCGAACGCCACGAGGAGCGCCAGGTCGGGGACCCCGGGGGTCTCGCGCAGGATGTGCACGCCGTCCTGGGGATGCCTCTGAATGAGGCCGAACTCCTCGGGTGTCAGCTTGCCCGGCTTGCTCAAAAGCTCCTTCGGCAGGACGGTCTTGCCGATGTCGTGCATCATCGAGGCCAGGCCGAACTCCCGCAGCGCGGTGGCGTCCCCGCCCATCGCCTCGATCTGCACCACGGTCAGAAGGCAGACGTTGATGATGTGGGTGAAGGTGTAGGCGTGGTGCGCCTTGAGGGTCGTCAGGATCAGGAACGGCGATCGATCCTGCTGCATCTGCGAGGCGACCAGGCGCACGAACGACTCGGCGTCCGCCATGCTGATGCGGCGTCCATCCTGCAGAGCGCCGACCGCCTCTTCGATGAAGGTCAGGGCGTTGTCATAGGCCTCGGCCAGCTCCGGGCCGGTCTCGTCGATGAGGGCCCGGCTCCGGTCCGCCTCGACCGGGTCGGCGAGCACGAGCCGGCCCGCCTCGATCGAGCGGATCCCTTCCTTGGCGATCATGTCCTGCAGGGAGGCGCCGGCGAACCACTTGGCGTCCAGGATCATGAGCGACAGGAACCGGCGCAGCTGCTCGAGGTCCAGGCCGCGCTTGAACACGATGGTCTCGATGGCCCGCGACTTCAGGGTCTCGACGAAGGGCGCGAGGCTGTCCGTCCCCTCGTCGAGCGGCTGGCCACCCGCCATGAGCTTCTCCCCGACCAGGGCGAGGCGCCAGTCCTCCATCAGGGCGAGCAGCCGCTCCAGGTAGAGCGCCAGGGTCCGGAGGGCCCGGGACGCGATCGGGTGCTCGGGGGGATACATCTTGCGCTGGTTGACGGCGGCGTGCAGGGCCCGCACCGCCGCGGCCGACAGCGCCTGGACGTGCCCCTCCAGAACCGGTGCGGGCGTTTTCTCGGGCTCGGGCATCTCGGTCTCCTCAGTTGCGCGACGTCAAGCCGCCCATCGAACGCTGGCCGATGATCTCGGCGCAGGTCCCTGCCACGGGGCCCCGCCACAGCCGCGAACCTTCCTGGATGGCGTTCAGGGCGGTGGTCGTGCCGATCTTCTCGAGGGCCCGCGCCGCGGCGACGCGCACGGTGTCGCCGGCCCAAGGGGGCAGCCACATCCCGCGCATCAGGATGGCGCGCAGCCGCGGCACCGACTCGTTGCCGCCGAGGGCGCCGAGGGTGGAGATCGCCTCCTTCAGCCGCTGGTTGCCGCGCCCGAACAGGTCCACGCGCTCGGTCATCTCCAGGAAGGCGCCGATGGTGCGGCGCCGGTCGATGGCGGCGAGGGAACGCAGCGCGACCTCGTGCACCTCCGGGTCGTCGAGGCACTCCCTCAGGAGGGCGAAGGCGCGCGGCCCGCCGATCTTTCCCAGGGCCGCGACCGCATCCCGGCGGACCCGCGGCTCGGCGTGCTTGAGGCACGGGGCGATGGCCGGGATCGTCGCCGGGTCGGCGATCTCCCCCAGGATGAGCAGGATGTTCCTGACCAGGTACCAGGAGGGGTCGGTCAGTCGCCGGACGAGCGCCGGGACCGCCCCCTTCTGCCGCGACGCGAGGAATCCGATGAACGGCTTGCGGATTTCCCAGTCCTCCTCCTCGGCGAGCCCCAGGAGGAGACTCTCGACGCAGTGCTCGCCCATTGCCTGGAACGCCGCGGCCAGGGCGGTGTGGTGCTCGGGCTTCAGGGTGTGGAACGACTTGCGGTAGCAGCGCACCAGCGCATCGGCGGTGGCCCGGATCGCCTTCTGAGCCGCCTCCCGGACGTGCGGCGGGGACGAGGTCCCCGCCGCGAGGATGGCCAGGACCGCCTCGGCGACGCCGCTGCACTCGGCGAACCAGTCGGGCGTGAGCCCTGAGGCACGCTTCTCGATCTGGTCCAGGGCGACCCACCGGCGGGCCGGCTCATGGTCCACACCCACCAGGTCGCCGAACAGGAGCCAGGCCCGGCGCCTGATCCCCTCGGGGGTCATGGCCTCGACCACCTCGGGGAGCGCCAGGAGCTCCCGCTTCAGCCCCTCCTCGAGAGGCGGCGCGCTGGCGCCGATCATCTCCAGGAGTCCCTTGTATTCGCGGGAAATCCAGTCGTCCTGCGATTCCTTCAGGAGGTCCTCGACGGAGTCCCACACGTCGGCCGGGGGCTTGTCGACCCCGCGCGCCGATCGGATCGCCTCGAGCACGCTCGTCTTCTGCTGGTCGTTCACGCCCCGGTCGATGAGGACCTTGCGGATGACGCTCCCGAGGCGGGCGTTCACTCGCCCCTCGGACTGCACCATCGAGACGATCAGCTCCCCCAGGTTGTCTTCCGGGATGCTGGCCCTGATGGCGCCGGCCAGGTCCACGTCGGTGCCGGCAACCGGGATGCTCGTCCCGAGGATCTCCTTGCGCCCCTGGGGGTCGAGCGCCATGAGGGCGGCCGCGAGGTTCTGGGCCAGGGACGACAACGCTTCCGGCTCGGCGGTTCCGACTTCCGCGGCGATCCGTTTCAGCGCCCCGGTCAGGATGCCCGACCGGTTCGGCCCGGCCTCGGCGCAGATTTTCTGCAGGGAGGCCATGAGCTCCCAGGCCGCCCTGGCATCCCCCGCCACTCTCCGGATCAGGTGCTCGCCGCCGGGAGGGACGGAGCTCTGCCCGGCCAGGAACCGGGCCAGCAGATCGCTCCAGGAGACGCTCGGGGTCTTCTCCGCCCCCGCCTCCGCGCCGGTCCCCGTGCGGGCCGACCGGAGGGCCTCCGCCGCGTCGAACTCGACGACCGAAATGCCGCCGAGCCGGCGCTCCTCCAGGCTCTTCATCGGTCCGCCGCGCGAGCGCAGCGTCCCCGGATCGAGGGCGATGACTTCGAGAAACCCCTTGAGGGCCTCCGGCTCGACCGGGGACCGGAAGCTCAGCCCGCTGACGTTCCGGCGGCTCAGGTACGAGGCGAATCCGCCGAGGACACGATCCCCCTCCTCCAGGACAGTCCGATCGACGAGAAAGGCGGCGTCGGCCACGCCGACGGTGAGCGTCTCGAGGTCCGTGAGGGCCTCCTTGAGAAACACCGAGGCCTTGTCCAGCGCCGTCGACACGGTCGGGTGCTGGGCGGGATAGAAGGAGATGGTCTTGGTCGCGGTGGCCAGCTGCTTGAGGGCCCGGACGAGTGGACCCACGGCATCCGGGTTATTGGTCATCGGGGCCCCGGTCCTCTGCTTACGACAGCGACCCTAATATGATGTTGGGATGCGGGGAAAGCAAACCGCGGTCCGCAACGGCCGTAGACAAATAAGTCATGGTATTGCTTAGATTTAATACCATATCTCGTTGCGTCTCACGGCCTCTCGAATGAGACATTCGAGACTGGCCGTCCCATTCCCTGGTCCGCGGCGCTTGACTGGAATCGTCCCGATCCACTACGATCTCGACACGTTCAGGGGTCATCCAATGATTCGAATCCCCAGACAGGCATTGGTCGGACGGTCGACCCTCCCGCTCCTGACCGACACGTAGCCGGCCCGACGCAAGCCGGCGACACCCCGACCTAAGCGAAGAGGCCGCTCAGAAAAGGTCGCTGTCACGGCTCACCGAGCCCGGGGAGATTTTTGTCTTGTTGCTGTTCCTGATGCGGTGAAAGAGGCCCTCATATGAAGAACACATTGAAGCGCGACGTCAGAGCCCGGAACGGCGGGGACGGCAACATCGTCTCCCTGTCCAGCCACCGCCTCGCCGCCGCCGGCAAGGCGGTGTCGAACGGCACGAAGAGGGGCGACCCCGCCCCGTCCGCGTCGGTGCGGGTGGCGGCCCCGAGGACGGCCGACGCCCTGCCGGCCGCTCCCCAGGAGAAGCGGAACGCGGTCCGCAAGAGCCTCAAGGCGGCGGCCAAGGCACGGGCGCGGCGCGGCGGCAGGCGGATGAGCCCGGAGAAGGTCATCAAGGAGTCGCAGCACTGGCTGGACATCATCGCCCGGGCCGACCGGCTGCCGATGTCCCGGAAGAAGCGCGTGGTCAAGGAGACGGTCAAGTCGTTCGACGCCTATTTCAACTCCGGGTTCCTCGAGTACCGCAAGTCGGTGGCGGAGGCGGAGCAGTACGCCGCCATCGAGTGGACCGGGGAGGGGAGCTACATCGAGGACATCATGGGGCGGCGCTACATCGACTGCCTCGGCGGGTTCGGGATCTACAGCGCCGGCATCCGCCATCCCAAGATCATCGAGGCGGTGCGTCGCCAGCTCGATCGGATGCCGCTCTCGAGCCAGGAGCTTCTCGACCCGCTGCGCGGGGCGCTGGCCGAGATCCTGGGGGAGATCGCCCCCGGAAATCTGCAGAAGTGCTTCTTCATCAACAACGGCACCGACGCGGTGGAGGGGGCCATGAAGCTGGCCCGCCTGTACACCGAAAAGTCCGGCTTCATCTCCACGATCCGCGGGTTCCACGGCAAGTCGTACGGCTCGCTGTCCCTCATGGGGAAGGCCGATTACCGGGTGGCCTTCGAGCCCCTCCTCCAGGACGTCTACTTCGTCGAGTTCGGCGATGCCGACGAGGTCGAGTGGCAGCTGAAGAAGGCCCGGGACGTGGGGCTGGACATCGCCGCCGTGGTCGCCGAGCCGGTGCAGGGGGAGGCGGGGGCGATCGTGCCGCCCGACGACTACTGGCCGCGCCTGCGCGAGATCTGCGACGAGTACGACGTCCTGTTGATCGCCGACGAGGTGCAGACCGGCCTGGGCCGCACCGGCAAGCTGTTCGGCGTCGACCACTGGGACGTCATCCCGGACATCATGTGCCTGGGGAAGGCCCTCGGCGGCGGAGTCATGCCGTTGTCGGCGTTCATCTCGACCCCGGAGATCTGGAAGGTGCTGGAGAAGAACCCGTTCCTGCACTCCTCCACCTTCGGCGGCAACCCCCTGGCCTGCGCCGCCGGCATCGCGGCCATCAACGTCACCCTGTCCGAGGATCTGCCCGGCCAGGCGGCGGAGGGGGGGGAGTATTTCCTGGCGGGGCTGCGCGACGTCCAGTCGCGCTTTCCCGAGCATGTGGTGGACGTGCGGGGCAAGGGGCTCCTGATCGGGGTGGAGTTCGACACGACCGACATCGGCTATGCCGTCGCCTCCGGACTCTTCCGGCGGGGGGTGCTGGTCGCCGGCACGCTCCTGAACGCCAAGACGCTCCGGTTCGAGCCGGCCCTGTCGATCCCGAAGAAGCTCATCGACGAGGTCCTGGGTCATCTCGACGAGACCCTGCGGAGCCTGGTGTGAAGCTTCCGGTAGGGCATCCCCTGACGCGCGACGAGCAGGAGACGATCGCCGCGGAGGGAATCGACAGCTGGAACGCCTACCTGCGCCGCTTCCCGAAGACCAAGGACAGGGACCGAGACCGGGTCCTGGTCGAATGGAGCGGCGAGGGCTCGATCATCCGCAACATCTACGGCGACGAGTACGTCGACTGCCTCGGCGGCTACGGCATCTTCTCGCTGGGCCACCGCCATCCCGAAGTCGTGGCGGCGGTCAAGGACCAGCTCGACCGGATGCCGCTCCACAGCCAGTACCTGGTGAACCCGATCACCGCGGAGGCCGGGCGGCGCCTGGCCGAGGTCCTGCCCGGGAAGCTGAAGCGGACCTTCTTCTGCAACAGCGGCACCGAAGCGGTCGAAGGGGCGCTGAAGCTGGCCCGTCTCCACACCAAGAAGAGCGGCTTCGTCTCGACGGAGAACTCCTTCCACGGGAAGTCGCTCGGCAGCCTGTCGGTCACCGGCCGGTCGGTGTTCCGCGAGCCGTTCCGCCCGCTCCTCCAGGACGTCACCTTCGTCCCGTACGGGTCGGCCGCCGCCATCGGCAAGGCGATAGGCCAGGACACCGCCGCCGTCATCCTCGAGCCGGTGCAGGGGGAGGGGGGCGTCATCGTGCCGCCCGACGGCTTCTGGCCCGAGGTGCGGGAGATCTGCTCCCGGCGCGGGGTGCTCCTGATCGCCGACGAGGTGCAGACCGGCCTGGGGCGCACCGGCGCGCTGTTCGGGGTGAACCACTGGAACGTGGTGCCGGACATCCTCTGCCTGGCCAAGGCGCTGTCGGGAGGGGTGATCCCGTGCGGCTCGTTCTCGACCACGGACGAGATCTATGCCGCGTTCCACGACAACCCGATGTGGCATTCGTCGACCTTCGGCAACAACCCCCTCGCGGCGACGGCCGCTTCCATGGCGATCGAGATCACGGTGCGCGACCGGCTCAGCGAGCGCTCCGCCCGGCTCGGGGCCTCCCTGCTGACCCGGCTAAAATCCCTCCAGGCGAAGCACCCCCGGGTCATCACCGAGGTGCGCGGCAAGGGGCTGCTGCTGGGCATCGAGACGCGGAACGAATCGACCGGCGCCGCCCTGGCGGAGAGGCTGTACGGCAAGCGGATCCTGGTCGCCTATGCCCTCAACAAGCCGGAAGTGATCCGGATCGAGCCCCCCCTCAACATCCCGGAAGAGCTTCTCGACCGCTTGGTCTCGGCCCTCGACGACTCGCTCGAAGGCCTCGAGACCTAGGAGCGTCCCCATCTCGGGCAGGCTCCCGGCAGCCGGAGGCGCGGGAGTATCCGCAGGCGCGGGGGTATAATGCGCCCGCCGCGGGACGCCTACGGCACGGCAGGAGCAGGCGATGCAGCGGATGTGGATCGACGGCCGGTGGACCGCGAGCGTCACGAAGAAGACGTTCCCCGTCGACAACCCGGCCACCGAGGAGATCATCGACGAGGTGCCGCGCGCCGGAGCCAGGGACGCCGACCTGGCGGTCGAGTCGGCCGCGGCGGCGTTCCGCGAGTGGCGATCCATGCCGGGGCTCGAGCGGGCGGCGCTGATGCATGAGTTCGCGGCGGGCCTCCGCGCCAAGGGGAAGGCGGTCGCCCGGCAGCTGACGCGCGAGGGGGGGAAGCCGCTCGTCGAGAACCTGGACGAGGTCGAATGGTGCGCCGCCTGCTTCGACTACTACGGCGAGCTGGCGCGCGACCAGGGGGGGAAGGTCCTTTCGCCCGTGGCCCGGCACCAGGTCAACTTCGTCCGCAAGGAGCCGTACGGTGTGGTGGTGGCCATCGTGCCGTGGAACTACCCGCTGCTCCTTCTGACCTGGAAGCTGGCGCCGGCCCTGGCCGCCGGCAACACGGTGGTCATCAAGCCGTCCAACGAGACGCCGCTCTCCACCCTCATGCTGGCCGAGGACCTGGGACTATTCGGCAAGGGGGTGGTGAACATCCTCACCGGCTTCGGCTCCGAGGTGGGGGACCCGCTGGTGGTCCATCCCGACGTGGCCCTCATCGCCTTCACCGGGAGCATCGCCACAGGCAAGGCGATCGCCCAGGCGGCGGCCCCCCATCTCAAGAAGCTGAACCTGGAGCTGGGCGGCAACGACCCGTTCATCGTGTGCGACGACGTGGACCTGGAGATCGCGGCCCGGGGGGCGGTCTGGGCGGCGTTTCTCAACATGGGGCAGGTCTGCACCTCGGGGGAGCGCTTCTACGTCTTCGAGAGCGTCTTCGAGGAGTTCTCGAAGAAGTTCGTGGCCCAGACGAAGAAGCTCCGCCTCGGCAACCCGCTCGGGCCGGACATCGACTGCGGGCCGCTCATCCGCGAGGCGCACCGCAGGCAGATCGAGGGGAAGATCGAGGAGGCGGTGTCGCAGGGGGCGAAGGTCCTGTGCGGCGGGAGGCGGCCGCCGCAGCTCAAGAAGGGGTACTTCTTCGAGCCGACCGTGCTCTCGAACGTCACCCAGAAGATGAGCATCCTGCGCTCCGAGACGTTCGGGCCGATCGCCCCGCTGGTGCCGGTCAAGGGGATCGAGGAGGCGGTGAAGCTCGCCGACGACTCGGAGTACGGGCTGGGAGCCAACATCTACACCAACAACCTCGAGTACGCCATGTACGCGATGGAGAACATTCACGCGGGAACTTTCTGGATCAACGATCCGTTGACTGACAATGACGCCGGTCCGTTCGGAGGGATGCGTATGTCCGGAATGGGCCGCGAGCTGGGGATCGAGGGGCTGGACGCTTTCCGCGAGCCGAAGCACGTCCACCTGGACTTCAAGATTGAGGCGAAGTCGTACTGGTACCCGTACCGCTGGGATCATCTGAAGAAGGACGCATGAGGACAGCCGCATGAAAAAAAGCGTCGTGATCAAGACCGCCATCCCCGGGCCGCGCTCGCAGGAGCTGATGCGCGCCCGCCAGGCCGCCGTCCCGCGCGGTCCGTACAACATGACGCCGCTGTTCATCGCCCGGGGGGAGGGGGCCATGCTGGAGGACGTCGACGGCAACCGCTACATCGATTTCGCCGCCGGCATCGGCGTCCTGAACGCCGGGCACGCGCCGGCCTCCGTCGTCAAGGCGATCCAGCAGCAGGCGGAGAAGTACATCCATTCGTGCTTCCACGTCACGCTGAACGAGCCGTACGTCCGCCTGGCCGAGACCATGAACCGGATCACGCCGGGGGCGTTCCCGAAGAAGACCTTCTTCGCCAACTCGGGGGCCGAGGGGGTGGAGAACGCCGTCAAGGTGGCGCGCAACTTCACGCGCCGGTCCGGCGTCATCTGCTTCGAGGACGCGTTCCACGGGCGGACCCTCCTGGCGATGTCGCTCACCAGCAAGGTGCACCCGTACAAGGACCACTTCGGGCCGTACGCCCCGGAGGTCCACCGCATGCCGTTCTCCTACTGCTACCGCTGCCCGTGGGGGAAGCGCTATCCGGGATGCAACATCGAGTGCGCCACCTTTCTCGAGGACTTCTTCAAGCGCTACGTCGACCCGTCCACCGTGGCGGCCCTGATCGTCGAGCCGGTCCTGGGGGAGGGGGGCTTCATCATGCCGCCGCAGGAGTACTACCCGACCCTCGTCGCCACCTGCCGCAAGAACGGCATCCTGGTGATCGCCGACGAGGTGCAGACCGGCTTCGGCCGGAGCGGCCGGATGTTCGCCTGCGAGCACTGGGGGATCGAGCCGGACATCCTGGTGACCTCGAAGTCGATCGCCTCGGGGCTCCCGCTCGCCGCGATCACCGGCCGCGCCGAGATCATGGACGCGCCGGGGGAGGGGAGCCTGGGGGGGACCTTCGGCGGTAACCCGGTCGCCTGCGCCGCCGCGCTGGCCTCGATCGAGATCATCGAGAAGCAGAACCTCGTGGCGAAGGCGGTGACGATCGGCGAGAAGGTCCGCGACCGCTTCGAGGGGCTGTGGAAGCGGTGCCCGTTCGTCGGCAACACCCGCGGCGCCGGCGCCATGCGCGCCATCGAGTTCGTGAAGGACCGGGCCACCAAGGAGCCGGCGAAGGAGCTGGTCACCCGGATCACCAGGCTGTGCTACGAGCGCGGCCTGATCGTGATCGGCGCCGGGACCTACGGCAACGTCATCCGGACGCTGATGCCCCTGGTGATCAGCGAGGACCAGCTGGAGGAAGGGCTCGACATCCTGGAAGGGGCGATTCTCGAGGTCTCCCAGGCGCTCCAGCCCGCGCCCGTCGAGACCAAGACGCCGGCGCCGATCGCCCCGCGCCCGGGCGGCGAGGGGATCACCGGCGTCGTCTGATCGGGGAGGGACACGATGCTCCTGGATGGAAAGAAGGGCCTGATCGTCGGGGTCGCCAACAAGCGCAGCATCGCCTGGAGCATCGCCGAGGCCCTGCACCGGGAGGGGGCGCGCCTGGCGTTCAACTACCAGGGGGAGCGGCTCGAGGAGAGCGTCCGGTCGCTGGCGGGGGAGCTCCCCGGGTCCCTCGTCGTCCCGTGCGACGTCACGAAGGACGACGAGATCGACGCGATGTTCGCGAAGGTGCAGGGGGAGTTCGGGCGGCTCGACATCCTGGTGCACTGCGTCGCCTTCGCCCGCAAGGAGGACCTGGAGGTGGAGTTCCTCGCCACCTCCCGGGAGGGCTTCAAGATGGCCATGGACATCAGCGCCTTCTCGCTGGCCGCGCTGGCGCGGAGGGCCGCGCCGCTCATGGAGGGAGGGGGGAGCATCCTGGCCCTGACCTACCTCGGATCGGAGAAGGTCGTGCCGGGGTACAACGTCATGGGGGTGGCCAAGGCGGCGCTGGAATCGGGCATCCGCTACCTGGCGCACGACCTGGGGAAGAAGAACATCCGCGTCAACGGCATCTCGTCCGGGCCGATCAGCACCCTGGCGGCGCGCGGCGTTCCGGGATTCACCAAGATGCTTCAGATTGTCCGGGAGCGCTCCCCCCTGCCGCGCAACACCGAGCCGGCCGAGGTCGGCGATGCCGCCCTCTTCCTGTGCTCCCCGCTGTCCCGAGGCATCACGGGCGAGGTCCTCTTCGTGGACAACGGCTACCACATCATGGGGATGTAGCTGGACTCCCAGGCCCCCGTCGTCGCCTGTGAACGGCTCGCCAAGACCTATCGCGGTGCGATGGGCCGCGGCGGCGTCGTGGCGCTCAAGGGGCTCGACCTGGTCGTCCCGCGCGGCGAGACCTTCGGGCTGCTGGGCCCGAACGGCGCGGGGAAGACGACCCTGGTGAAGCTCCTTCTCGGCATCGCCTTCCCGAGCGCGGGGAAGGGGTCCGTCCTCGGGCGTCCGACCGGGGACGTGCCGACCCGGCGGCGCGTCGGGTACCTGCCGGAGAACCATCGCTACCCGCCCCACCTCACGGGGGAGCAGGTGCTGCACCACTTCGGCCGCCTCTCCGGGCTGCGCCGGCCCGAGCGGGCGCGCCGCGTCGACGCGCTCCTGAGGCGCGTGCGCATGGAGGAGTGGCGCGCCGTCCGGGTCCACAAGTACTCGAAAGGGATGATGCAGAGGCTGGGGATGGCGCAGGCGATCCTGAACGAGCCGGAACTGCTGATTCTCGACGAGCCCACCGACGGCGTCGATCCGATCGGCCGGCGGGAGATCCGCGACCTCCTCCTGGAGCAGAAGGCGCGGGGGGCGACCATCTTCCTGAATTCCCACCTTCTGTCGGAGGTGGAGCGGCTCTGCGACCGGGTGGCGATCCTCAACGAGGGGGCGCTGCTGCGGGAGGGGAGCGTGGCCGAACTGACGCGTCCCCAGTCCGCCTGGCAGATCGACGCGCGCCCGGCCGCCCCCGACACGATTCAGGCCGCCTGTCGCCGCGTCCCGGGGGCGAGCGTCGCGGAGGGGCGGGTGCAGATCCTGGGAGACGTCGCGGCGCTCAATGCGCTCATCGACGCGCTCCGCGGGCAGGGCGTGGAGATCCTGTCGATCACCCCGCGGCGCGACAGCCTGGAGGACGTGTTCGTCAAGGTCCTGAGCGAAGGGGAGGCGGCGTGAGGATCCTCGCCATCCTGATCGACACGGGGCGGGAGCTGCTCTACCGCAAGACGATCGTGGTCTATTTCGGGGTGGTCACGCTGGTCCTCCTGTTCTTCGCCCTGGTGCTGCGCACCGACGTGGTCGACGGGGTCATCGCCTCGATGTCGGTGGGGGGGCTCGAGGCCAGCTCCTCGCGCGGGGCCTTCCGCCTGGGGGACGCGGCGGCGGGGGGCGGCCTGGGCGGGCTGACGGCGGAGGACTTCGTGCGCTACGTGCAGCTGGGGGCCGCCTTCACCCTCTACCCGCTGGCCATCCTGATGTCGGTCTTCGCCACGGCCAGCCTGGTGCCGCGGATGCTCGAGAAGGGATCCATCGACCTGCTCCTGTCCAAGCCGATCAGCCGGCCGGCCCTGTTCGCCTCGCGCTACCTCGGGGGGCTCCTGGTCACCACGGTGAACCTGCTCTACCTGACCTGCGGACTGGGGGCGATCCTGGCCCTCAAGACGGGGGTCTGGAACGGCGGGTTCGTCTGGTCGGGGCTGGTGATGTCGCTGTACTTCGCCTGCCTGTTCGCCTTCGTGGTGCTCGTCGGCGTGTGGCTGCGATCGACGACGGTCTCGGTGATGATCACCGCGGTCGTCTTCTTCGCCAGCCTGATCGTCAGGCTGCCGCATGGCAATGCGGACTGGCCCCTCCTGATTTCGGGCAGGATCGCGCGCTACACGGCCGTGGGGGTGGTCGAAACGCTCTTCCACACCCTGCCGAGGACGTACGACTTCGTGCAGGCTGCGGTGGCGCTCATCCGTCACGAAGGCGGGCTTCAGTGGGGCGCGGTCCTGGGCTCGGCCCTGTCGGGGGCCGGGGCGCTGGGGCTTGCCGTCTTCTATTTTTCGCGCCGGGACTATTGACCGGCCGGCGGGGACGCCCCGCCCGGCCGCAGGAGGATGACATGAGGTCGGAGGTGCGTTGGCGCGCCGCGGTGGCGGCGCTGGGAGTGCTGGCCGCGCTGGCCTGCAACCAGAAACGAGGGGCGGCGGGACTGGTGAGGTCGAGCTCCCTCGGGACCTTCCCGAAGGAGACCGCGGCGCTTCTCGTGATCGAGATCAAGAAGGTCAAGAAGCTCGGATCCGACCTGCCCTGGGTGCAGAACCTGGCCTCCATGGCCGAGAGCGACGGCGGTCCGTTCAAGGACATCGTGAAGCGATTCGGCAAGGACACGCTGTCGCAGGTGGACCGGCTGAGCCTGGCGGTCGTCCCCGCGAGCGGTCATCGCGTGGGCTACGGGGTCCTCGCCGAGGGATCGTTCGACACCGCCCGGATGCGCGAGGCGATCGGAGGGCAGGACATCCTGCCCCTCGTCGAGGCGCCCGGCAAGATGGACTTCAGCATCTCCGTCCTGCCGGACGGGAGCCTGGCTCTGGGGCCGCGGGAGGTGCTGGAGGTGATGCGCGGCAACGCGGCCTCCCGCGGCCACGGCCTCGACTCCAACGAGCTGTTGCTCAAGCCGCTCGAGAGAGTGCGGACGGAAGCGCAGTTCTGGGGCACCATCGACTGCCGCAGGCTGGCGGAGATCGTGCGCCAGAGCACCGAGTCGGGCGACCTCGCCGGCCTGCCCCTGTCCTCCAAGGCGGCCCGCTCCCTGCTGTCCCTTGCCTTCCGCGGCACGATCGGCGATTCCACCGAAATCGACCTCATGGGCCAGGCGGACACCGAGCCGAGCGCCAAGACGCTGGCCGACTCGGCCCGCGGCCTCATCGCCCTGGGCCGCGTCGGGGCGGGCCGCGACCAGGCGAAGGAATGGCTCGAGTTCCTCGACGGCATTCACATCGCGCAGAGCGGTACCGACGTCACTCTTCGAGCCTCAGTCCCATCGAAGACGATGCAGACGTTCGTGGGACGGATGGTATCGACGGAGCAGGTTTCGCCGTCACCCGGGGTTGACCCGGGCGGAACGCCGCGGCTTCCGGGCCCCGCAAAGGCGTCCCCGCCGTCCGCACCGGCCCCCGCTCCGCCGGTCGCCCCAGCGCCCGTTCCGCCGGCCGCGCCGGCGCCTGCTCCACCGGGCTCCTAGGCGGCCCGACCCGGAGGCCACCGGCCTGCGCCGCCGCCTGCAGCGGCATCTCGGACGGCAGATTCTCCCCGATGGACAGGAGACAGGCGATCCGTCCCCGGGCCCCCGGGCAGGCGACCGCCAGCGGCGCGGGGGTTCTGAAATAGGGACGATCCCGCCGGCCGTTTCGCAGCGCCGCCAGGACCCGGAATTCCTCCATCTCGCCCGTCGGGGCCCCATTCGCCCGGAGCGCTTCCTGCATGTGCCGGCAATCCCGTTCCAGCGGACAGGCCTGCACGGCGACTTCATTCCCGCGAACCCTCTCGAGGGAGTGAACCAGCTTCCGGAAGCGGGACGGCTCCCCCCCCATCCGCCCCGCTCCTCTGCTCACCCTGCCCATCGGCATCCTCACCCTTTTTCTTGAGTACCGTTTGCTGTACTGACAACCTCCGGAGGCTGTCCACCCTTCGTCCCTGCCATTCCATAAAGCAAGCGCCGTGCCACGGCGGCGCCGGCGATCGCAGTCGCGGCGCCATGCATTGAACCGCTTGATGAGAGGACGTTTCGAAGAGGATCCATCCCTCAACCATGGACGTCGCGGGGGTGGGGGCGGCGCGATCCCTATCCAAATGGATAGTCGCGCTATCCGATTGGGTATACTTAAGGCTCACATGAATCCGAAACTCTCCGCGGTGGCGGGGCCGAAGCAGGGGGCGGTCATCCCGCTGGACGAGGCGCAGACGGCGATCGGACGCGACCCGGGGAACCGGATCCGTCTCCAGGAAATGGCAGTGTCGCGCCGCCACTGCCTGATCGAGAAGCGGGATTCCGGGGTGGTCCTCACCGACCTCGGCAGCCACAACGGCACGTTCGTGAACGGCGTCCCGGTCAAGGAGCGCCGCCTGGAGCACGGCGATCAGGTCCGCGTCGGCGCCTCGGTCTTCCTGTTCCTCGCCCGGGACGGGGAGGCCGCCCCGTCCTCGACGGCGGTCGAGCTGAAGGACCAGGGGATTGTCGCCGGCAGCACCATCGAGCTGCCGGCCGCCCCGCACCGGGCGGCCCGCGACCTGGACGTGCTCCTCCGCATCTCGACCGCGATCAACTCGATCCGCGGCGTCCCGGCGCTGCAGCGCCGGCTGCTCGAGTCGATCTTCGACGTCGTCCCGGCCGAGCGCGGCGCGGTCCTGCTCGCCGGCAAGGGGCCGGAGGAGTTCTCGGCCGTGTTCGGCCTGGAGCGGGACGCCGCCTCCGGCAAGCCGGTCCGGGTCAGCCGCACGATCGTCCAGCGCGTCCTGAGGGACCGGGTGGCCGTCCTGAGCAACGACGTGCGCGACCATGACGACTTCGGCGGGGCGGAGAGCCTGTTGTCGGCGAGGGTCCACTCGGTCCTGGCGGTGCCGCTCCTGTTCGCCGACCGGGTGCTCGGGGGGCTCTACCTCGACTCGTCGAGCCCGAAGGCGCGCTTCAGCGAGGCCGATCTGCGCCTCATCACGGCGATCGCCGGCATCGCCTCGGTCGCCCTGGAGAACGCCCGGCAGATCGACTGGCTGGAGAGCGAGAATGAGCGCCTCCAGGCGGACGCCCACCTGGAGCACAACATGGTGGGGGAGGGCCCCGCGATGCGCGCCGTCCTGGCTTTCGTCGCCAAGGTCGCGCCGGCGCGCACCACCATACTGGTGTGCGGCGAGAGCGGCACCGGCAAGGAGCTGGTGGCGCGCGCCATCCACCAGAACGGCCCGCGGGCGAAGAAGCCGTTCGTGGCGATCAACTGCGCCGCCCTGGCAGAAACCCTCCTCGAGAGCGAGCTGTTCGGACACGAGCGCGGGGCCTTCACCGGCGCCGTGGTCCAGAAGCCGGGGAAGCTCGAGGTGGCGGACGGCGGGACGGTCTTCCTGGACGAGATCGGAGAGCTGGCGGCGACCCTCCAGTCGAAGCTCCTGCGCGTGCTCCAGGAGCAGGAGTTCGAGCGGGTCGGCGGGACGCGGCCGATCAAGGTCGACGTGCGGGTGGTGGCCGCCACCAACCGCGACCTGAAGGAGATGACGAAAGCGGGGACGTTCCGCGAGGACCTGTACTACCGCATCAATGTCGCCGCCCTGGACATGCCGTCACTGGCCGACCGGCGCGAGGACATCCCGCTCCTCGCCCGGTACTTCGCTTCAAAATACGCCGCCCGGTGCAATCGCCACATCGTGGGGTTCACCCAGGAGGCGATCGACTGCATGCTGGGCTACGGCTGGCCGGGGAACGTGCGGGAGCTGGAGAACGCCATCGAGCGCGCCGTGGTCCTCGGCTCCAGCGAGGTCATCAGGCCCGAGGATCTCCCGGAGAGCGTCCTCGAGGCCGGGCCGTCCGAGGGGCCTCCCGTCACCCGCTACCACGAGGCCCTCCTCGAGGTGAAGAAGGACCTGATCCGGAAGGCGTTCAAGGAGGCGGGTGGGAACTACGTCGAAACGGCGCGCCTGCTTGACGTGCACCCCAACTACCTGCACCGGCTCGTCCGCAACATGAACCTGAAGGGACAGCTCAAGAAGTAGCCGACCTCTGGAATTGTTCCAGCAGGGTCATCAGGCGTTCCGCCTCCTGGGCGAGCCGATCCAGGGTGCGGCGGGATCCCTCGTCGGCCACCTCGATTTTCGCCAGGCCGCGGCTGAGGGCGTGCAGCGCCGTCACCGGCTGGCTGAGGTCGTGGACCAGGTCACGGTAGCGGCGGTAGAAGACCATCCGCCTCAGGGCGGCGAGGGTGGCGAGGATCTCTCCCGGCTGGGGAGGCCGTCCCACGGCGGCGAAGGCGTCCTCGTGCCATCCGGGAGGCCCGGCCTCCGGGCCGCTCCCCAGGACGACCACAGGGAAGGACGCCCGGCCCGCATGGGCCGCCAGCGCGTCCAGGGCGCGACGCAACATGTCAGGGGACAGATCGCGATCGAGAATGAGGACGTCGGGCGCCCCGCCCCGGAGCGCCTCGACGCCGCCGTGGCCGTCGAGGGCCGAGACGCCGTACCCGGCGCGCCTGAGGATCTCGACCAGCGGGTCGGCGATGTCGTCGTCCTCGGACACCAGGAGGACGCGCCCCTTCGAAGGCGCCGCGGGGGGGGTCAACGCGTCATTCCGGGGGAGGCCGCCAGTCGCAGCCGCCCCCGGCGCCCAGATCGATGAGCTCGATGCCCAGGCGGCGGGACACCGAGAGGCTCTTCTGGTCGCGATAGAACTCGGCGTAGAAGATGGTCTTGATGCCGGCGTTGGCGATCAGCTTGAAGCAGCCCCAGCACGGGCTGGCGGTGGTGTACAGCTCGGCCCCCTCGATCATCACGCCGTTCTTGGCCGCCTGGAGGATGGCGTTGGCCTCCGCGTGGATGGTCGCCACGCAGTGTCCCGACTCGAGGTCGTGCCCGACCTCGTCGCAGTGCGGCATGCCCCGGATCGACCCGTTGTAGCCGGTGGAGAGGATCGTCCTGTCGCGCACCACCACCGCGCCCACGTGCTTGCGGTCGCAGGTGGAGCGCGTCGCCACCTGCCGGGCGATGTTCATGAAGTAGGTGTGCCAGTCGACCCGCCGCGCCTTCGCGAGCGGCGCGGCGGACGCCCCCGTGGACGCCGCGCGCGCGGAGGCCGTGCGCGGCGCGGCTTTCGGTCGTCCACCGGCCGGCTTCGCTTCAGCGCGTCTCAACCGAGACCTTCTCCATCACGACGTTCTTGAGCGGCCGATCCCCCCTGTCCTTGGGCACATTGGAGATCTTGTCCACGACGTCCAGTCCATCCAGGACGCGTCCGAAGATCGTGTACTTGTTGTCCAGGAAGGTGGAGTCCTTCTGCACGATGAAGAACTGGCAGGACCCGCTGTTGACGTCGGGTCCGCGGGCGGTCGAGACCATGCCGCGCGTGTGGCTGTACTTGGTGGTGAACTCGGCCGGCATCTTGCGCGGGCCGTCCCCCCTGCCGTCGTTCGACGGGTCGTTGTCCTTGGAGAGCGGGTCCCCCCCCTGGATCATGAACCCGTTGATGACGCGATGGAACGTCGTGCCGTCGTAGAAGCCGGTCTTCGCAAGGTCCTTGAAATTGTCGACCATCTTCGGGGCGACGTCCGGCAGAAACTCGAAGACGATGGTCCCCATGTTCGTCTTGATGACGGCGACTTCCTTCTTGGCGGCGGGCTTGTCCATGGTTCCTTTCTCGGGCGCGGGGGCCGCCGGCTTTTCCGGCGGCGCCGGGCTGGCCGGCGGCGCCGGCGTGGCAGAGGCCTGGGCGAGCACAAGGCCGACGCCGAGAGCGGCGCAGGCGATCAGGTTGGCGGCCGCGACGGCCGCGCGGCGGCGCGTCCCGCCGCCGTCCGGATGGATTGTCATCATCGATCCTCCCGTGGGTCCGGTGCGTCAGGCGTTTCCGTGCAAAGGCCAGCGATTGTAACAGATGACCGGGGCGCCAGCCACAGGGCGGAGGGCCCGCCCGCGGAGCGCGCGGCCGCCCGGTGGGACCCGCGGCCGCATGCTATACTCGCCTTCCGACGAGGAGTCCTGTGGCCGTCTACTCCCATTCCAGGCTGTCCACGTTCGAGAAGTGTCGCCTGCAGTACCGCTACCGCTATCTCGATCGGATCAAGCGCGACACCCAGTCGATCGAGGGGTTCATGGGCCATCGCGTGCACGACGCGCTGGAGAAGCTGTACCGGGATCTCCTGGCGTCGAAGCGCCCGACCCTCGACGAGGTCCTGGCCCATTACCACCGGAGCTGGGACAGCAACTATTCGGACAAGATCACCATCGTGAAGACGGACCTGACTCCGGAGCACTACCGGAGGACGGGGGAGGAGTGCCTCGCGAAGTACTACCGCGGCCACCACCCGTTCGACGACGGCCAGACCCTCGGTCTCGAGGAGAAGGTCACGCTGACGCTCGACGAGGCGGGGCGCTACCAGCTGCAGGGGTACATCGATCGGCTGGTGCGGCAGGAGCCGGGGGTCTACGAAATCCACGACTACAAGACCTCGGGCGGGCGCCTGCCTTCGGATGCCGAGCTGCGCGCCGACCGCCAGCTCACGCTGTACCAGATGGCGGTCGAGAAGCGGTTCCCGGACGCGCGCGAGATCCGCCTGGTCTGGCACTACCTCGTCTTCGACCAGAGACGGACCTCGGCGCGGACCCCGCAGGAGATCGACCAGCACCGGAAGAAGACCATCGGCCTCATCGACACGATCGAGGGGACGACGGCCTTTCCGCCCCATGAAAGCGTCCTCTGCCGCTGGTGCGAGTACCGCGACATCTGCCCCGTGTTCGCGGTGCCGGATGCACCGGTGCCGCAGGCGGCCCCCCCGAAACCGGTGCGCTGGCTCGACAAGGCCATCCAGATCAATCTCTTCGAGTAGGCTCCGGGAGCCCCTGGGCGTCATCCGCGCGACCCGCGGCCGGTCGCCGGGCCGGCCCGGACGTGCCGGTTCAGCGCGTCGCGGCGGGGGCCTCGTCGAGCCGGAGCGGGCGGGGCTCGCCGAGCCCGAGCGAGGCCAGGGGCCGGTCGAACCCCTTGTCGTTCCCCACCACCAGGATCACCAGGCGGTCCGGATTCAGGCGCTTGCGCGCCACCTGGGCGACCTGCTCCCGGGTCACCCGCGACAGGTTGTCGCGGTACGTCTGCAGATAATCCGGAGGATAGCCGTAGAAGTCGTAGAACAGGAAGGCGCGCATGTAGGGGGCGGTGCCGTCCACCGAGAACACGAAGGCGTTGATGCTCGCCTCCTTCGCCTCCTTGACCTCCTGCTCCGTGGGCCCCTGGTCGCGCATCTGCCTCAGGATTGTGCGGATGAGATCGATCGCCTCGACCGTCGAGCCGGCCTTGGTGCTGGTCGAGATCTGAAACAGGCCGCGGTCGGAGTCGAGCCCGATCCCGCCCCCGATGGAGTACGCCAGGCCGCGGGTCGAGCGCACCTCCTTCACCAGGCGCGACGTGAACCCCCCCTCGCCCAGGACGAAGTTCAGGATCTTGATGGCGAACTTGTCCGGATCGAACCGCCCCACGCCCAGGTGGCCCATCTCGACCTGGGTCTGGCTGAGCGGCCGGGAGACGAGGTGCACGCCGGCGGGGATGTCGTCCCGCACCTTCGCCACGGGCGGCGGGGTGATCTTGGCGTTGCCCCAGCCGCGGAAGGTCTCTTCGAGGAGCCCCTTCAGCTTCTTCGCCTCGAAATCCCCCGCGATCCCCATCACCGCGTTGTTGGGGTGGATGTAGAGGCGCTGCCATTCGACCAGGTCGTCGCGCCGGATCCGGCCGATCGAGTCGACGCTCGAGAGCCGCGCCCACGGGCTCGCGGCGCCGTAGACCAGCTTCCTGAACTCGAGATCCGCGAGGTCGGCCGGGTCGTCGTAACGGCGGCGGATCTCTTCGAGGGCGCGCGCCTTCTCGACCTCCAGCCGCTCCGGGTCGAAGCGCGGCTTCTGCAGAAGCGACGCGAGGATGCGCAGCCCCTCCGGAAACCGGTCCTTCACCACCGACAGCGAGCCGCTCAGCATGTCCTCGGAGGCGTCGAGACTGATCTGGGCCGCCATGAACTCGAGGGCCTCGTCGACCGCGGCGGGCGCCATCGCCTCCGTCCCGCCCGTGCGCATCAGGGTGGCGGCCAGATCGGCGAGCCCCGCCTTCTCCGGAGGATCGAAGATCGACCCGGCCTTGACATCGATCGTCACGTCGATGAGCGGCAGCTCGTGGTCCTCGAACAGGTAGACCAGGAGCCCGTTCGGCAGGAAGATCCGCACCGGCTTCGGGAACGCGATCTGGAGCGGCCCGTAGGTGAGCGTCCTCGGGTCGGGCAGGGGAGGAGCGGGCCCCGCGCCGGGGGGAGGCGCGGCCATGGTCCTTCCGGATGCGGAGGCCAGGAGCAGGACCGCCAGGGGCACGGCCGCCGGCAGGAACAGAGCCCCCCGTCCGGCCGCGGCGCGCCTCATGGCGCGTACCCCGCCCCGCCGGGCGACGCACCTCCGGCCGGCCCCTGCTCCGACTCGCCCCCCTTGGCCTCCGGGCGGGAGAGGACCGCGACCGTGAGGTTCGAGGGGACAAAGGTCTTGCGGGCCAGCTCCTGCACCCGGGCCGGGGTCGTCGCCATGAGGGCTTTCTTGTAAGCGGCAAGGTTGTTCCAGTCGCCGGTCACGATCTCGAAATAGGAAAGCTGCGAGGCGAGGCCGACGTTGCTGCGGAGCGGATAGAGGAACGAGGCCTCGACCTGGTTCCTGATCTTCTGCAGCTCGCGCTCCTCGACCGGCTCGGTGGCCAGGCGATGCACCTCCTGCAGGATGCCGGTCTCCACCTCGGCCGGCGTGTGGGGGGCGCGCGGCACGGCGCCGATCAGGAAGAGGTTCGGGTAGCGGTCGCCCGGCGCCTGCAGGCTGTAGACGTCCGCTGCCACGCGCGTCTCGAGGACCAGGCGGCGGAACAGGCGCGAGGTGCGCCCCGAGGTCAGGAGGGAGTCGATCACCTGGAACACCGGGTCGTCCGGGCTGGGCCAGACGTTCTTGTGAAAGGCGAGCATCAGCTCGGGCTCGGCGTCGAACTCCACGGCGACCCGCCGCTCGCCGTTCTGCGCCGGCTCGACGGTCGGAGGACCGGAGGCGAGCGGCCCGGAGGGGATGCCGCCGAAGTAACGCTTGATGAGACGCTCGGCCGCGGCCGGGTCGATGTCGCCGACCAGCGCGCCGACGGCGTTGTTCGGCAGGTAGTGACGGCGGCGGAACTCCATCGCCGCCGGCCGCGTCAGGTGCTCGAGGTCGGACGGGAACCCGACCGTCGGAGCGCGGTACGGGTGCGCCTGGAACGCGGTCAGGAGCAGCTGCTCGTACAGCATCCCCTGCGGCTGATTGTCGATCCGCATCCGGCGCTCCTCCATCACCACGTCGCGCTCCGAGTAGAACTCGCGCAGCACCGGGTCGCGCAGCCGCGCCGACTCCAACGCGCACCACAGCTCCAGCCGGTTGGAGGGGAGCGCCACGACGTAGGAGGTCAGATCGGTGCTGGTGGAGGCGTTGAGCCCGGTCGCTCCGTTGCCGGTCAGGATCTGGCTCAGCTCGTCCTTCACGGTGATCTCCTGCAGGCTCTTCTGCAGGGATGCCAGCTCCTCCCTGAGACTCTTGAGCCGGGCCGCGTCGGCCCGCTCGCCGCGGTCCAGCTCGCCCAGGAGGTCCATCACGGCGCGGTCCGTGGCGTCGAGGATTCCGGCCTCCTTCTTCGCGTCCCGCGTGCCGATGGTCGAGGTCCCCTTGAAGGCGAGGTGCTCGAACAGGTGCGCCAGCCCGGTCTCGCCGCCGGGATCGTCGGCGCTGCCGACCTTGAAGCGCAGGTTGGCCGCGAACACCGGGGCGACGCCGCGCTTGACGAGGAGGAAGCGCATGCCGTTGTCCAGCGTGATGCGGCTGACCTTGCCTTCGAGGGCCTGCGCCCGGGCGGGCGGGGAGGTGAAGCCGGACACGACGACGAGAAGGGAAACGACCGCGAGACCGGACGATCTCACCGTTCGACCTGGACGCTCGCCGCCCGGCCTCCCGCGAAGGAGGGGTCCACCTTGAGGAGGTTCTCGACCCGGGACACTCCCTTGACCAGGGACGCCACGACGGCGGCCTGCTGGCGCGCCATGAGGAGCACGACCCGTCCGTTCAGGGTCACGACACCCCGCTCCGCGCGGACCGTGATGTCGCCCCCGAAGGCGAACTGGTGGAAATCCGACAGGTACCCGACGACGGCCTTCGCCAGGGAGGCGTCGTCGGAGCCCGCCGGTGCGCCGACCGGCACGAGCTTGTTCGAGATGCGCGTGATCCCCATGACCGTGCCGGCCACATCTTCGGCGCGGGTCCGGGACCCGACGTCCTGGACCGTGCCGCTGAGCGTCAGGACCCCCTCGTCGACCTTCACGTCCAGGTCCTTGAGCCCCAACCCCTGGGCCGCGTCGCTCAGAACGGAGGTGACCGCCTTCGCAAGCTCGGGATCGGGCACGTCGCCGCGCCGCACCGTCATTTCATCGGTGACGTTGATGATGCCCCGGGTCGTCGCCGCGATCGAGAGGGCCCTCCTGGCCGCCGCGCGGTTCTTGATCTCCCCGGAGAAGATCGCGCCGCCGTTCACCAGGATGAGGTGGAACGGCTCCTTGCCCAGCTCGGCGTCCCTGCCGTACAGCTCCATGAGCTTCTGCCGGATCAGGTAGTCGCCCGGACCGGCGATGTTCCGTTTCGGGGAGGCGGGCGTGGGCGCCGCGGCCGCCGGCCGGGAGGTCGCCGGCCCCTCCGCGGCCCGGGCGGTCGCCGGCAGGCCGATCGGAAACGCCAGGGCCGAACACAGGGCGGCGGCCAGGGGACGGAGGAGCGCCCCGGGAAAACGGAGCCGGATCAGGGGAACGCGAGAGGGGGCGCTCATGACGAGCGCCTATTCTCACACACACGCGTGCGCGGGCCAAGTGCGCAGGCCGCGGCGGCGCTCATCTCTGCTCGAGGCGGACCGCTTCGACCCGTCGGGCGATGTCCGCGAGCTTCGCGGCTTCGGCGGTGCTCGCCCGGGGCCTGCTGCTTCGCTTCCAGATGTCGGCGCCTTCCGCGCGAGCCTGCTCGAGGACCGCTCGCTGCGTCTCGGAGGCGAACTCCGAGGCGTGCCGCAGCTCCCGGAGGGCCTTCTGGATCTGATCGCGGGCGGCGATGACCGAGTTCGATGCCAGGAGCTCGGCTCCGACCGACAGGGCGAACGACGCCCGGCTCATGGCCCCCGCGTACTCGAGGCCATCGCAGGCCCGGCGGGCGGCGGCGACCTGCGTGCGCCCCGCGTCCATGTCGCGGCGCACCATCGCCAGCCGGCCGCGGCTGATGCCGTCGCGCGCCTCCCTAAGCCGGGCCATGAGGACGGGGACGAGCGTGGCCTTTTCGAGACGGTCCAGGGCCGCCAGGAACTCCGCGCGATCCATCGCCCCGGCCGCCCGGAGCGCCGCATGGCCGGCCTCCACCCCCTGCCGGAGCACCGTGTACTCCGCCAGCGGCGTCATCAGATCCCGGGCGCGCCTCACCGCCTCGGCGGCCGCGGCAAGGTCCGAGCCGTCCGCCGGGGGTCCCGGTGTCCCTGTCTCTGCCGCCCCGGCGGCGCGTGCCCCGGCGGCGCCTGCCCCGGCGGCGCCCGGCACGCCGATCCCCGCCCCGCCACCGCGCGCATCGCCGACGCCCACCGCGGCCCGCGCCTCCTTGAGCGCTTTGGCCAGTGCCTCCAGGCCGCTGGCCGACTGGAAGCGCTCCAGGTGCTCGTCCGCCCGCAGAAGCAGCAGGCCCACCTCCCCCGGGTCCTTGCCGCGCAGCGCGTCCTCCGCCCTGGTCAGCGCCTTCACCGCCTTCTGCAGGACGGCGCGCAGCTCCGCGGGCGTCGCAAGGCGCGCGCTCGCGCCTCCCCTCGGGGGAATGGGGTTCGTCGGCGCGGGCGTCCGGGGCCCGGTGGCCGCGGGCGCGGCCGCGACGCAGAGAAGCAGGATCGCCGCGAGGGCGAGGGGCGCCAGTGGCAGGCGCGGGTCAGTAGCCGAGTTCATGGAGGCGGTCGTCGTCGATGCCGAAATGGTGGGCGATCTCGTGCAGGACCGTCTTGCGGACCTCCTCCCGCACCTCGGCGTCTCCCCGGCAGACCGACTCGACGTTGAGCTGATAGATGGTGATCTTGTCCGGGAAGGACATGCCGTAGCGCGAGTCTCTGGCGGTCAGCGGCTGCCCCTGGTACAGCCCGAGCAGAGTCCTCCCGCCGCGGCCGTGCCGGCGGGCATCGTGAGAAGAGGGCAGGTCCTCGACCACGATCGCGACGTTGTTCATCTTCTCCTTGAAGTCCTCGGGAAGCGACTCGATCGCCTCGGCGACCAGCTCCTCGAACCGGGCGCGATTCATGAGGTCCGCGACTTGCCTGCCTTCGCCCGGGCCGTCTCCGACAGCCGCAGGATGGCCCGCCATTCCCGGTCGCCCACCGGCATGACCGAGAGCCGCGAGATCCGCACCAGCGGGAAGGCGGCGAACATCTTCATCGCCTTGATCTCGCCGAGCGGCACCGCCCGCGGGAGCTTGCCGACGGGCGCGATGTCGACCGCGGCCCGACGGCCGGTCCGGTCCCCCGGATCGTCGCGGGCGTCACCCACCGCCCGCGCGATGCCGACGATCGCCTTCTCGCGGCCGGTGTGGTAGTAGAGGATCCTGTCCCCTTGGCGCACCGCGCGCAGGTGCCGCTGAGCCAGCGGGTTCTTCACCCCCGACCAGAGCGTCCCCCCGTCCCGGGACAGGGCGTCGAAGCTGTAATGCGCGGGCTCCTCCTTGAAGAGCCAGTTCATGCCGTCACCTCCCTGGACCCGTCATGCTCGGCAGCCGGGAAAGCACGATGTGCCGAGCCGCGCCTCGGCGGCCGCCCGCAGGGCGGAGGCGATCTCGATCGTCTTCAGGACCGCCGCGCGCGGCTCACCTGCGCCGGGGCCGCTGGCATTGTAATCCAGCCAAGCGGGACGCCCGGCGGAATACTGGGACGGCTCCAGGCCCGCAGCCCGGCCGGATCCCGGGCGGCCGCTGCCCGGCCGAACACCCGGACAGGCTACTAGGCCGTGTGTCCCAGATAGGCGCGAAGTTGCGGCGGGATGCTTCGTTTGAGCAGCGCGTTTCTGGCGCGCCACGCCTCCGCCGGCTCGAGATCCACGAGCAGCCGGACCTCCCCCGCCTCCCGGACGGCGATCGGCAGGCCGTCACGGAACAGGATCCGGCCCGAGGCGAGAGGGGAGACCCGCGCGCCCGGAAGGACGATTCCGGTCAGGTTGAGCGGATCGGCCGCGCTGATCCCCAGAAGGACGCCGTCCGGCGCGCTGCGGCGCACGGAGCGCAGGCGCTCGATCGCTTCCGCCAGGGCGAATTGTTCCCCCTGCATCCCGCTCACGAAGCGTCCCCCGCGAATCTCGCCGCGCGCCTCGAGCCTCCAGAACGCTCTCAGGAGATCGCGCCACGGCGGCATCGGCCCCTCGGCGTCAAGGAGCCGCCGGAAGACGACGCCGTAGCGGCGCAGCAGGACCGGCGCGACCATGTCCGCCGCGTGCTGCGGCTGGACGTCGGTCCAGGGGCCTCGCGGCAGGCACGTCCACCGTCCCGCGCTCTCCATTCCGAACGGCGCCGCCGTGCGCCGCCGATTCCGCCCCTCCAGGGAAGGGCGCCGGCTCGACGGGGTGATCAGGGCCCTGAGCCCGGTGAAGCCGTCGGAGGTGATCAGGCCCCGCGCCACCAGCTCCGCCAGCGCGGCCTCGACCCTAGACGGCAGCAGCGCCGAAGCGGCGGCCAGCTCCGCGAAGAACAGGGCGCCGCGCTCCGACATCAGAGTGAGCAGGGCGCGGGCGTCGGACCCCAGGGGCAGGTCCTGATTCGGCTCCGGCCTGCGGGCCAGCGAGGCCCATCCTGCCAGACGCGTCCGCTGCACCAGGGCGATCGGAGTGGAGCGCACGGGGGCCGGGCTCCTGGACGGGGCGCTCCGAGGCGGAGAGAGACGGGCCCAGACGAATCGTCCGCTGAGACAGAGAGCGTCGAGCCAGGCCGGGTCGTAGCGCTCGAGGCGGGGCGGCAGGAGGTCCCCCTCCCAGGCCGCCGCCGGCGCCTCGAACCCCTCGAGCCCCTCCAGGACGGTCGCCAGGCCCGCCGGCCCGTCTACGCTCTCGCCGGGAGCCAGACGCTGCCAGGAGAACAGGAAGCGCATGAAATCGGCGGCGCTCACCGGCTCGATCTCGCTGCGCAGCCGGTTCAGCGTCAGGCGATGGATGCGCGCCAGGAGGGTGCGCGCGCACCACTCGATGCCCGTTGCCTGCGGCCGGAACCGGCCGCGCAGGACGAAGCCGTCGGCTTCCAGGAACAGAAGCGCGGCGTCGATCGCCGCCACGGGGAGACCGCAGGAGGAGGCCATCTCGCCGGCGGTCATCGGTCCCTTCGCCTCGAGCCGGCCGCGCAGGATCTCGGCGAGGGCGGCTTCGGACGAGAGCCCGCCGCCGGCCGCGCCTGCCGCGGCGGCGCCGGGCCCGCCGGTCACCGCGGCGGCGTCAGCCCCGCCGGTCACCGGGGCGGCCCCGGGCAGGGGGGCCAGATTCGACTCGAGCACGGACTCTGGAAAGGCGGCGAGGAGATGCGGCAGCCTCTCAGGGGGGACCCACAGCCGCGGGCCCCCCGGCGCGGCGCGCATCACCCCCGCGCGACCGCCGGCCATGAGATCGCGCAGCAGATCCTCGCGGCCGCCGGCCCGGGCCTCGTCTTCGGTGAGGAACCCGAGCAGATCGAGCGCCTCGTGCATCTCGTCGGCGCTCCCGGGCCGCGGCCAGGCCTCGTCCCGGACCTTGTCGATGGCCGCCGCATCGAGCGAGCCGAGATCGGAGGCGGTCGTCACGTCGAGCCAGCGACGGTTGAAGACCGCCTGGGTGCGCCGCTCTTCGAGGGGGGCGCCGTCCAGGAACGCGTACGGCCGCGCGTTGAGGATCTCCTGCGCCAGCGGCGACGGCTCCCGGACGTCCCGGGCGACGAGAGCCCGCTCCCCGCGCTCGATGCTGGACAGGAGCCGCTCCAGACCGGGAAGGTCCATCGCCTCTTCGAGACAGTCGCCGATGGTCTGCCGGACGAGCGGATGGTCCGGAATCCGCCGCTCGCCCGACAGGTTTTCGGCGCAGGCGATCTGATCGGGGAAGACGGAGACGATCAGATCCTCGGCCAGCATTCTCAGGATGGGGGCCGGCGTCTTGCGGCCGCCCCGGAAGCGCGGCACCGCCAGCGCCCGCGAGGCGTTCCAGCGCCAGCGGACGGTGAACATCGGCGCGTCCAGGAGCGCCTGCACCAGCACGTCGCGCACCGACGCGGAGCGGAGATAGCGGAAGACGTCCTCCAGGGGGAAGCTGTGCGACGGGCCGAGCGACAGCACGATCGCGTCCTCGGTCGCCGCCGCCTGCAGCTCGATGTTGAACGTGCGGCAGAACCGCTTGCGCAGCGCCAGTCCCCAGGCCTGATTGATGCGCCGGCCGAAAGGGGAGTGGAGCACCAGCTGCATCCCCCCCGACTCGTCGAAGAAGCGCTCGAGGACGAGAGTCTTCTGGGTCGGCAGGACGCCCAGGGCCACGCGCGCCGCGGCCAGGTACTCGGCGATCTGGGAGGCTGCGGACGGGGCGAGGCCGGTCTCGGCTTCGCATGCGGAAGCTCCCGCCTCGAGGTTCCGTGCGGCGTCCTCGCGCAGGCGGGACACGGCGGCCGACAGCTCGTCCGTCCGGGACGGCGCCTCCCCCAGCCAGAAGGGGATGCCGGGGGGCTGCCCCCTGGCGTCCGCGACCCTCACCTTGCCGGGCTCGATCTTCAGGATGCGCCACGACAGGTTGCCGAGCTGGAAGATGTCGCCGGCCATGCTCTCGATGGCGAAGTCCTCGTTCACCTTGCCGAGAACCGTCCCTTCCGGCTCGAGGATGACGTCGTAGTCGGCGGTGTCGGGGATCGCGCCGCCCGAAGTGATCGCCGCCAGCCGGGCCCCCTTGCGCGGGCGCAGTCGGCCGTTGACCCGGTCGTGGAACAGGTAGGCCGCTCGCCGGCCGCGCCTCAGCGAGAAGCCCTCCGCGAGCATCGTCACGACCTGGTCGAAGTCATCCCGTGGCAGGGACCGATACGGGTAGGCCCGGCGCGCGAGTGCGAACAGGTCATCCGTGCCCCACTCCTCGCAGGCGACCGCGGCGACGATCTGCTGGGCCAGGATGTCGAGCGGCGCCCGCGGGATCGAGAACCGGTCCAGCTCGCCGCGGCGCACGCACTGGAGCAGGGCGGCGCATTCGACCAGCTCGTCGCGGGTCAGGGGAAACAGCCGCCCCTTGGGAAAGCCGCCGACCGAATGCCCCGACCGCCCGATGCGCTGCAGGAGGACGGCGATCGATCGCGTGGAGCCGACCTGGCAGACCAGGTCGACGGAGCCGATGTCGATCCCCAGCTCGAGCGATGCGGTGGCCACCAGGGCGCGGAGGCTCCCGCTCTTGAGCCGCTGCTCGGCGGCCAGGCGCTGCTGCCGCGACAGGCTGCCGTGGTGCGCCGTCACGCGCTCCGCCCCGAGGCGCTCGCTCAGGTGCCGGCTCAGCCGCTCGGAGAGACGCCGCGTGTTGACGAAGACGAGGGTCGTCCGGTGCTCCTGGATGAGCGCGGCCAGACGGTCGTGGATCTCCTCCCAGACCTCGTTGGGCATCACCGCCTGGAGCGGCGAGCCGGGCACCTCGATCGCCAGGTCGAGGTCGCGCGCGTGCCCCGTGTCGACGATGGTGCAGCGGGGGGCGCCGTCGCGGTCGAGGCCGCCGGCCCCGACCAGGAAGCGCGCGGCGTCTTCGATGGGGCTTTGAGTCGCGGAACAGCCGATGCGGATCAACGGAGCGCCCGCAGGAGCCGCGGAAGCCGGCGGGGGGCCCGCGGGCGTCGCTCCGGCCTCGGCCCGCATCTCCCCGGAGAGCCATTCCAGGCGCTCCAGGGACAGCGCCAGGTGGGAGCCGCGCTTGTCGTCGATCAGGGCGTGGATCTCGTCGACGATGACCGTGCGCGTGGAGCGCAGCATCTTCCGTCCCCCCTCGCTGGTCAGAAGGATGTACAGGGACTCCGGCGTGGTGACCAGGATGTGCGGCGGCCGGCGCAGCATCGCGGTCCGCTCGTTCGCCGGCGTGTCCCCCGTGCGGACCAGGACACGGACGGGCGGAATCCCCGTCAGGCCGGAGGCGGCGAGCTCTTCGTAGATGCCGGCGAGCGGCTCCTGGAGATTGCGCTCGATGTCGTTCGACAGGGCCTTGAGAGGGGAGACGTAGACCACCTGGGTGGCGTCCTCGAGGCGGCCGGCCACCGCCTGCCGGAGCAGACCGTCGATCGCAGCCAGGAAGGCGGCCAGCGTCTTCCCCGAGCCGGTCGGCGCCGCGACCAGGGTCGATCGTCCATCGAGAATCGACGGCCAGGCGAGCGCCTGCGCCCCGGTCGGCGCCTGGAAGCGCCGGCTGAACCACGCGGCCACGGCCGGATGGAAGCGTTCGAGCGGCGGCTGGTCCATGGGATCACTCATGCTAACACGCGGCCTGCCCGGGCCGGCGATGGCCCGTGTCGGCTTCTTCCGTCGGCGTGCTGCAGTGGTCAGCCTCGCTCGCGTCCATCTCTCCGGGTTTCAAGATGACCTCCTCGACGGTGGTCATGATCGGCGCGCCGCCGTGGCCGACGCCGAACTCCCAGCGCAGGTGCCCCTCGCACGAGCCGCGACAGCGCAGGCGCCCGGCGTGAATCCCCTGCAGGTGGTGCGTGGCGCAGAGCACCGCCAGGTTGTCGTCTTCGTTTCCGCCACCGTGGGACCGGTAGATCACATGGTGGACCTGCAGGCTCTGACGCGACGAGCAGCCCGGGACCCGGCAGCGCCAGCCGTCCCTCTCGAAGATCCGGTGATCGCGCCGCCACTTGGGGTCGCCGCTGACGTCCCAGGTGTGCAGGAACGAGGCGATCATCCGGGCGACGCACTCCCAGTCCTCGAGAGGGGACGCGTCGACGGCCCCCACCTCCAGAAGCCGGCACACGTTCAGGGCATGCTGCCAGAGGTCGGCGACGTCATTGGGGGCCCAGAAGCGGACGCGCGACCGGGAGGACGCACACATTTGCACCCTGTCCACGGCCGTTGCGGGCGCACACGTTTGCACCCCCTCCCCATCGGCCGTGGCCGTATACATCTGCGCCGAGGGTTCGGTCGTGGGTGGCGCGCACATTTGCACTCCGCCGCCTGCCGCCGCCGACGTCGTCCTCCCGATTCTCCAGGGGGAATCGACCTGCACCTGACCCGAAGCGGAAACGCCGTCCGGTTGTGTGAACCGGCCCGGCTGCCAGGCCGGATGACTCCAGTTACCGTCCGGCGGGCCGACTCCAGACCGGGCGGCCACCACGGCCGTCTC
>DASYUH010000029.1 GCA_036001465.1 Candidatus Polarisedimenticolia bacterium | reverse complement strand
ACGTTCAGGCAGTGGTGCATCCCGTAGACCATATAGATGTAGGCGCGCCCCGCCTCCCCGAACATCGGCTCGGTCCGCTCCGTCCGCCCCTTCGACGCATGGCAGGCGAGATCCAGCATCCCGTCGTACGCCTCGACTTCGACGATTCGTCCTGAGAGCCGCCCGCCCCGGGGAGACAGCTCGGGCAACTTCTCGCCCGCCGGCGAGTCATCCTCTTGTTCGCGGACCAGGACCATGCCGAGAAGATCGCGCGCGACCTCGAGGACCGGCCTGTCGTAGAACACGCCGGGCAGAATGCGCGCGCCGGCGCGTCGCGAGGACGGGGCACGTGATGATGCCGATGGGGTGCTCATCCCGGGTCGATCGCTCCAATCGTGAGTCTTCTCATAGTACACGTCCTTGTCTTCTCGGAGACTCTCGATCGGGTTGCGTCGTGTTCGCGATGAAATGGAAAATCCTGAAAATAGTTGTTGCATCTCGACTCTGATTTGTGTATCTTACACTAAGCGCGAATCGACCTCCGTCCCCGCGCTTCGCGCCCGTGGTCGTCGACTTCAAGCACCGATCCATCCATGCGAAGCCCGAGCGTGCGCACCGATACCTGCCGCAGAGCCGACGTCCCGACTCCTCTCGGTCCAGCCGTCGCCACAGCCTCGCCTGACTGTGGCGCGGCGACACAACGGGAGACCGTGCGCCTGGCCCACGGGCAACCGACCGTCCCCGAGCCGCTCCTGGAGCCGGTTTGGGAAAACGACCGGCGCCACGTCATGAAGGACCTGGCGGCCTTCCTGCTCGACCGCCACCTGCGCCGCCTCGGCGCGATGCGCAACCCGATCGAGCTGCGCCTCGCCCGCCTGCTCGCCCGCCTGCAGGAGCGCTCCGGCTATCTCGAGCTCGGTTTCGCGCGCCTGTCCGACTATGTGATCGAGCGCCTGGGGATCTCCGTGCGGCGGATGCAGGCGCTCGTGCAGCTGGATGGCCGGATCGGGAACCTCCCCCTGACTTCGGCGGCCTTCGCGCGCGGGCGGGTCTCGTCGAGCCAGCTCCGGCTTCTCCTCCGCGTGACGACGCCCGAGACCGAAGCGGCGTGGCTGGAGAAGGCGGCGCGCCTGAACGTCCGGTTGCTCGAACGCGAGGTGGCCGCCGCCTCGGCCACACCGCCGGCGGGGGGCGACCCGGCACAACAGGCCGGCCTTGCTGCGCAGTCGTCCGATGACCCTTCGCAGGCTGCCGTCGGCCCTCGACGAAGTGACACCCATGTGCCGGACGACGAAGACGAACCGGGGCGCCCCGTCTCCTTCGAATGCCCGGATCTGGTCCGCGCGCAGTGGGAATGGGCCGTCGAGATCTGCCGGCGGGCCTCGGGCTCGACCGAGCCTCTGTGGCGCTGCGCCGAGTATATCGCGGCCGATTTTCTCTCCGGCGTCCCCAACCTGCCGGCGCGGCTCGCCGGAGCCGCGGGCGGGCAGGCGGACGGCGGCCGGGTGGACGGTGCGTTCGGCCCTGCCGTTCCGTCGAGCGCGGAATGTCGCGGGCCGGCGCCCGCCCCTGACCACGACTTGGGAACCGACCTCTTCGAGGAGGTCCTGCGCGGCTACGAAGAAGAACACGGCCCGCGCGGCTGGGCGCCGTCCGCCGATGGTCTCGACGTGGTCCTCCCCGATTCGGTCCGGGACGACCCGGACGACGGCGCGCGCGAGCTGGACCGCAAGCTCCGGGAGCTCGTCCGTCTCCGGCAGGGGCTCGCCTGGCAGCAGGGCCGGCTCCTGGCCACCTTCTCCACCCTGGATCTGCACCGCGCCCTCGGATTTCTGTCATTCGGACGGTACTGCCGCGAACGGGCCGGCTTGGGGATCCGCCGGGCACGGCAGCTCATCGCACTCGACCGGCGCCTCGTCGAGTTGCCCAACCTGGCCAAGGCCTACAGGGAAGGCGAAGTCTCGTGGGTGAAGGTCGCGGCGGTCACCCGCGTCGCGGACGAGTCGTCGGAGCAGGCGTGGATTCAGATGGCCCGCTCGGTCACCTTCCGGCGGCTGCGCGAGGAGACGGCGGTCGTGGCCTTCCGGCTCGAGACCGGCCAGCCGCCAGACAACTGGAATCATCCAGCTTGGCGGCCGGGGCGGTTCACGCAGCCGGACGGGGTCTCGACTTCGGGAGACGTGCAGATCGATTCCCCCTGGAGGGTCGGGAGGACTCCGTGGTCCAGCGCCAACGGCGGAGTGCAAAGGTGTGCGCCCTCGGCTGGCGAAGGCGAGGTGCAAACGTGTGCGGGCCCAACGACCGGGGACGGGGTGCAAATGTGTGCGTCCTCACGGTCGCGTGTCCGCTTCTGGGCCCCCGACGACGTGGCCGCCCTCTGGCAGCACGCCCTGAACGTCTGCCGCTTGGTCGAAGCGGGGCGGATCGAGGCAGAACCGGTCGAGAGTACGCCTCTCGAAGACTGGGAGTGCGTCGCCCGGATGATCGCCTCGTTCCTGCACACCTGGGACATCAGCGGCGACCCGAAGTGGGGGGCGGCAACGAGGACGACAACCTGGCGGTGCTCTGCGCCACGCACCACCTGCAGGGGATCCATGCCGGACGGCTGCGCTGCCGAGGGTCCTGCGAGGGGAACCTGCTCTGGGAATTCGGCGCCGGCCATGGCGGGGCGCCGATCATGACGACCGTCGAGGAGGTCATCCAGGGCTCCGCGGATGACTGCGAGGACAGTAGCCGGGAGAACCTGGAGCATGCAGATGCCGCCAGCCGCTTCAACGTCTCGGGATCTGCTTGTGGACCAACCCGGATCGAGACATCTGGCTCGGGGCAGGACGCTCGGGATCGATTTTGGGCCACTTCGGGGGAGTAACCGATGAAGTGTGAATATGACGGTGATTTCAGCAAGAGTGACCGGAAGGCCATTTATGACGTCAACACCCATGGGTGGCACGTGCAGATCGTCTTGCCGGACGGCGCGAACCCCGGC
>DASYUH010000028.1 GCA_036001465.1 Candidatus Polarisedimenticolia bacterium | reverse complement strand
CATCCGGATTGACAGTCTTTTGGACGCTCAAGACCGCTGTACCTGATACGCTGAAGGAACGGGGGCCGACGCCGACGACCCCAAGCGTGCCGGTACCGAACTTCGTGACGCCGCATCGCGTGATGGGACGGACTGGGCTCGCGCACGCTTGTATCCGGAAGATCAAGTACTCGCTGTCTTCCGGAAAATTACCGGCGGCGACTGCATTGAACGAGTCGACAGCGCCGTCATTGTACCACTGCCATTTTGCCGCCTCAGCGATACCAAAGTTGGGATCCTGGGTCTGAGTACAGACTTGTGGAAAGGAACCCGGCTGGGGCGGGTTGACGAGGTCGTTCATTTCTCCAACCGCCACCTTTCCTAACCTGCCCAACTGCCCATTGATTCCGACCCAACCCTTGCTATGGGTCGTGTTCAGAGGGTCATTGAAATTCCTGTTACACATCGTTACCGCAGCACGGACCTCTGCGAGCGTCGGATTGTTGACTGGTCCGCCGCAGTTATCGTCGCGGTCCGTGCCGACGGCGCAGACTTCCCAGACTGGGTCCCCGGTGTACACCGGCTTGTTCGGTGTAGCACTGTATAGAAACGAACCGAGCCACCCCTGTGTGACCGCTTCGTCGTCGTAGGTGACGACGTACATCGCTTTCTGTGTACATCCATCTACGACAGGGACAACGTAGTTCTCCGGCCCGCCGGAACATGAAAAGATATTAGCGGCGGTGCAGTTCTCGACGTCCGCTAGGGCGTCCGGACCGTCTTTCAGGTTACCCAAGCCGAAACTGTAAGCGTTGTCCGCCGTGATGTGCGCCGTGACGGTCCCTGCCTGCGCCGGAGCCGGGGCGAGGGCTACTAGAGCCGCCACAAGCCATGCGCCGGCGGCGACCCATCGCACCATCCATTCGTTGCCGTGCCGTGTGTCAATCATCCGAACCCCTCCTTTTCTTTGTCTCATCTCCCAACCCTCCTTTTCGATCGGATCTGATCTGCGGCTTCTGTATCCTCAGGACCACACGGGGCCGCGCAGTAATAAGCCATCTTGCGTGACCTCCCTAGCATGCGACGTGCCACCTGCCGCCGAAGCCCACAAGATCCTTCTACTGAGCAGATTAGGCTGCAAGCCCATCTCTCGGAGCTCGAGCCCAGTGGTGCAAGCACCAGCGCCATCCGAGACCACAACCCTCGCAACGATTAGAGCCAGCTGAGCTTGTGGTGTGGAAGGAGAGCTGGAGCGTTTCACTCCAGTCGGTGGATTCTGCGCCACCTGGGGACCAGTGCGAGAGAGTCATGCGGACGCTCCCAAGCTCCGCCTATCTCATGATGACGGGGATGATCCGGCTTCCTCTCTTGTTTCTTTTAGAATGAATGAAGGTCAGCCGCGTTCCCAGACCGGCGAGTTCGAGTCTCTTCCCGCGCGGGAGATCTTCGTCACGCGGACGTTCCGGGACAAGGTCGAGCCTTTCCTTGGAGCAGCGGTCGCGCCATGCGGGCGGGAGGGAGGAAACCGCCAGAAAGGACGCCGGATGGCCCAATCCCGCCCAGCCCCGTTGTTGGGCTCTCGTGGACTTCGGCACAACAACCGATGAACTGGGGGTGGGCAAGGGCCAATAGCCCACAAGGGCCAATAGCCCCTTGACAATCACGAGTTGTTTCTGTACATGAGACACATAAGACAACCGATTGCTTGGGCTGCCGCCAGCGCAGCCGGGTCGCCACTCTGGTCAGGGGATGAGTTTCATGAGTAGCGCTCTGTCCAGCAACGCTGGACCGTTCGGTCGCGTTCCCTTCATCCGCCACCTGGCTCTCTGCGCCGCTGCGCTTGTGGCCTACTTTGCGCGGGAGGAGCTCCGCGTCGGCAATTCCGTCCTCTGGGTGTTTGGGTTCGCGGCGCTTCTGAATTTCCAGACATCCATCCTCTCCCGCCGTACCGGCAGCACCTCAATTGCCCGCTTTTTCTCGGCCCTATTCGGACTGGGGGGATGGACGGCCTTGATGTTTCTGACCGGAGGTGTTGCTTCTCCCTTCATAGCCGGTCTGTCGCTCGAGGTGATCCTCGCGGCCATGACGGTGCCTCCGGCAGGGATCGCCATCGTCACCGGCGGTGGCGTGGCGGGCCTGTGGTTGCAGCAATCCCTGCTGGGGCTCGGCGGATCGGTCCTCGCCATGACGGTGCACACCGGCTTCCTTCTGGTCATGGGCGCGGGCACGGGCTTCGTGGTTCACCGGTGGAGGCGGCACGAGGAGCATCTGGCGAGACGACAGACAGAGCTCAAGGGGCGCCTGGCGGTGCTCGAAAGAGAACTGGATGAAGCCCACTCGGTGGGCAAGATGGGCGAGAACGTGGCGCGATTGGCGCATGGCTTCAAGAACGCGGCTCACAGCCTGCGTGGCTTCGCCCAGCTCATGGAGCCCAGGCTTTCCGGTTCGGAGGTCGATCGCGAGATCCTGGACGGTCTGCAAGGGGCCATCGACAGCCTGGAGGATCTGGCCAGGGTGACGCTCGGGCCGCCGGGTTCGTCCCGGCAGCAGGGATCCGGGGGCGACGGAACGGAAACGGGTCGCATCGTCCGTGAGGTGGTCCGGGAGGTGAGATCCTCCTTTCCGGGTGTGCAATGGTCCCTCGTCCTGGCACCGGTGCCACCCGTCGTGCGTGCTCCCACGCCAGTCCTGCGCGAGGTCCTCATGATCGTGGTACGCAACGCCGCCGAAGCGATGCAGGGACGCGGGGAGGTGCTCGTGGCGGCGACAACCCAGGGGGAGCATCTGGAAATTCTGGTGCGCGACCACGGCCCCGGAATCTCAGAACCTGACCAGGAGTCGGTCTTCAAACTCGGCTACACGACGAAGCCCCAGGGACATGGTTACGGGCTGTTCCTGGCGCGCCGCCTCCTCGAGGCCCAGGGGGGGCTTCTGAGGATGTCAGCGGCGGACGGCGGCGGGACACTGTGTCGTATTGAGCTTCCGCTCACCCAGACCCAACTGGCACGATGAGAGATCGTTCCATCCTGATCGTCGAGGACGACCCCACCGCGGCGCAGTTCATGGCTCTCGCGATGAGAGAAGAGTTCCACGGGGTCCGCACAGTCGCGAGCGGTACGGAAGCTCTCCTCGCCATGGAATCACGAGTACCAGATCTGATCTTCCTGGACCTGGGGCTTCCCGACCTTGACGGCCTGGCACTCCTGACGATGCTCAAGCAGCGATGGCCGGAGGTGCCGGTCATTCTGGTCACCGCGGCAGACGAGGTGGCCACCGTCGTGGAATCGGTCCAACGCGGCGCCACGAATTATCTGGTGAAGCCGGTGAAGCCGGCGGCGCTGCTGGCGGCAGCCAGGAGAGCGGTGAGCACGGAATCGATCCCACGGTCCCATGCTGAGTCCGGCATGCCGGAGATCGTCGGGATGAGCAGGGCGATGGTGCAGGTAAGGCACCTCGTCTTCCTGGCCGCGCGAAACGATGTCAACGTCCTCATCACAGGGGCGACGGGGACCGGCAAGGAGCTGGTCGCGCGCGCTGTGCACAGGCTCTCCAGTCTGTCCAGTGGCCCCTTCGTCGCTCACAATTGCTCGCTCACCCCGCCGGATCTCTTCGAAAGCCAGTTCTTCGGTCACCGCCGAGGCTCCTTCACGGGAGCCGACCGCGACCACGTGGGGCTCCTCGAAGTGGCGCATGGAGGGACCCTTCTCCTGGATGAATTGGAATGCCTGAGCCTATCACACCAGGCGAAGCTCCTGCGCGTCATGGACGATGGGGATGTACGGCCAGTCGGTTCGAGCGAACCGCGCACGGTCTCCGTGCGTTTTCTCGCGGCCACAAACCGGGATCCGCAGGAGATGGTGCGTCAGGGGACCCTACGAGAGGACCTGTACTATCGCCTGCGAGGGCTAGAAATCAAACTTCCCCCGCTACGGGAACGTCGCGAGGACGTCGCGCTTCTGGCGCTTCACTTCCTTGCGGGTCATGAGGGCACCTTCACCACCGAGGCGTTCGCTGCCCTCCGCGACTATTCGTGGCCCGGGAACGTTCGCGAACTTCGCAACGTCGTGCGCCGTGCACGCACTCTTGCGGCCGACCGCCCGATCTCTCCTTGCGAACTCGCGCTGGAGCCAGCGCCAGCTCTGATTCCAGACGAACCGCCCGGCCCGATGGGCCTTCCCATCGTAGCGGGCCACGCGCTCATGGAAGCCGAACGCAACACGATCGTCCGGGCCCTGCGCGACGCCGGCGGACGCCAAACCCAGGCCGCCCGGTCGCTCGGCATCGATCGCTCGACACTGCGCCGAAAGGTCAGGACGTTCGGCATCAATCCCTCGAGACTGGATCGGTGAGGAGCGTGTCGCTCCGGCGGACCTCCTACACTTCACCTATCCCAGAACGAGGAACGCTCCGTCTGGGTCACCTCTAGACGCTCCCAGGTCCCCGCGGTTTGACCGGAGAAGAGCTTCAATTTTCTTCGTGAGACCGGGAATGTCCCGCAGATCTTCGCTCTCCGTCATGCCCGAAGCGAGGTATCCTTGGCCGCGCCCTTCGACGGGCGCAGTACACCTGGGCTGGGGCCGGCGCATGACGAAGATCGAAAACTTCTTCATCCCCGGTCCAGCGGGCAGGATCGAGTGCATGCTGAAACGGCCCGCGCCGGGCGCCGAAGCCGGCGCCGCTGCGGCGATCTGCCACCCACACCCGCTGTTCGGCGGGACGATGCACAACAAGGTTGTGCACGCCGCAGCCGAGGCCCTGGTGGCGGCCGGCCTGCCGACGCTGCGCTTCAATTTCCGCGGCGCCGGCGGGAGCGGAGGGATCCACGACGGCGGGCGCGGCGAGCAGGACGACCTGAAGGCGGTGCTCGACCACGTCGCGGGTCGATACCCGGGCAGGCCCCTCGTGCTCGCGGGATACTCCTTCGGGGCGTACGTGTCGCTCCGGTCCGGATGTGGCGACGGGCGGGCGGCCGCCCTCATCGGCATCGGGCTGCCGATCACCATGATGACGTTCGATTTCCTCGCGGGCTGCGACCGGCCGCTCACCCTCATCCAGGGGGACCAGGACCTTTTCGGCCCGTTGCCCCTCGTGATGGCGGTGGCGGCGACCCTCCCGCAGGGGGCGCGGGTCGTGGCGATTCCGGGGGCGGCCCACAACTTCGCGGGGCGTCTGGACGAGCTGGCCCTCCGCGTCGGGGAGGCGGTCCCGGCGGAGTTGGTGGCGGCCCGAGCGGAGTGATATCGTACCGGGCGTCACGGGGTCCAGGAGAAGCGCCAACGGAGGCTACGGAAATGAGACACAGTCTGGTGCTGGGGACCGCGCTCGCGGTGGGGCTCGGCCTTGCCGCGGCGCAGGCCGACGAGGGATCGAAGCCGGCGGCCGAAAAGGGGCAGCAGGTCTACGCCGCCAAGAAATGCAGCATGTGCCATTCGATCGCCGGCAAGGGGAACCCCAGGAACCCTCTCGACGGCGTCGGCGACAAGATGTCGGCCGACGACCTCAAGAAGTACATCACCAATCCGAAGTCGGTGAAGCCCGATTCCAAGATGATGGCCTATCCCAGCCTGCCGGCCGACGACCTCGACGCGCTCGTGGCGTACCTCAAGACCCTGATCAAGAAAGGGTGAGGCGCATCAAGGTCGGGATCAGCGCCTGCCTTCTCGGCCGGGAGGTGCGATACGACGGCGGCCACAAGCGCGATCGCTCGATCCTGACGACCCTCGGCCGGCTGTTCGAGCTCGTCCCGGTCTGTCCCGAAGTCGAGGTCGGCCTCGGAGTGCCGCGCGAGCCGCTCCGTCTCGAGCGAGGCCGCGCCGCGCCCCGTCTGGTCTTCCGCCGGACGCGCGTCGACATCACCGACCGGATGAATGCCTGGGCCCTGAGCCGCCTGCGGGAGCTCGAGAAGTCCGGCCTCCGCGGATTCGTGCTCAAGAGCCGGTCACCGTCCTGCGGTCTCGAAAGGGTCCCCCTGCACGGAACGGGACGCCGCGGAGCGCCGGCGCTCGTGGGACAGGGGCTCTTCGCCCGCGCCCTGCGGGAGCGTCTTCCGTCCCTGCCGGTGGTCGAGGAGCGGCACCTGCACGTCCGCGCCTCGAGGGAGGATTTCGTGCGCCGCGTGCTCGCCTACCGTGGGAAGGCCTGAATGGACGGGTCTCGCCTTCCGGGACGTGCGACGGCCGAGGCGACACGGGCGCACCTGGCGGCTTTCACGACCCATGCGCCCCACGGCCAGGCGCCGCTCGGAGGCACGGGACTCCTGGTCAGCCGGGTCGGCTTCGGCTCCTACCGCGTCGACGACGAGACCCCGGAGCACCGGCAGGCCCTCCGGACGGCCCTGCTCTCGGGCTGCAACCTGATCGACACCTCCACCAACTACACCGACGGGGGCAGCGAGCGGCTGATCGGCGACGTCCTGCACGAGCTGACCCGCGACGGCCGCCTGCGCCGCGAGGCGGTGGCCGTGGTCTCGAAGATCGGCTACGTCCAGGGGGAGAACCTGCGGCTGGCGATGGACCGCGAGCAGGCCGGCGCCCCTTTCCCCGGCATGGTGAAATACATGGACGGGTGCTGGCACTGCATCCATCCCGAGTTCCTGGGGGACCAGCTGGAGCGATCGCTGGCGCGGCTGCGCCTCGAGTCCCTCGATGTCTGCCTGCTGCACAACCCGGAGTACTTCTTCTCCGACGCAAAGAAGCACCGCCGGGGCGAGGCTCTCGACGTGCTGCGCGCCGAGTTCTACAGGCGCCTCGGGGAGGCGTTCGCGTTCCTGGAGGAGGCGGTGCGCCGCGGGACGATCGGCTGCTACGGCGTGTCGTCGAACACCGCCGGAGCAGCGGCGGACGACCCCGAGGCCACCTCGGTGTCGTTCATCCTGAAGGCGGCGGTGGAGGCGGGCGGACCGGACCATCATTTCCGCGTGCTGCAGCTCCCGATGAACCTGCTCGAATCGGGCGGCGCGCTTCTCCTCAACACCGGCCCGGAGCGCGGGCAGACGGCCCTGGACGCTGCCGGCGCGGCCGGCCTCGCCGTCCTGGTCAACCGCCCGCTGAACGCCATCGTCGGCAATCGCCTCATCCGCCTGGCCGGCGGCGAGGCCGACCCGGAGACCGGCACGATCGAGGACCGGACGGCGGAGCTGAAGAGTCTCGAGGAGGAGTACCGCACCCAGATCGCCACGCCGGCCGGGACGCCGCAGGACGCCGTGGATCCGTTCTTCGACCTCATCGACCAGCTCGCCGGACTTCCCGACCAGATCGAGGACCTGGAGCACTGGCGGCAGGTGGAGCAGCAGTACGTCGTCCCGCGGATCAACCACACGGCGCGCGCCATGGGTCGCGAGATCCCGGCCGATCTGCAGGGCCGGTGGGCGCAATGGTGGAGCCGCTGCCTGCCGTCGCTCGAGGGGCTGCTGCAGGCGATCGCCCGCGAGGCCTCGAAGCGCAGCCGCTCGCGCAGCGCCTCGGTCACCGACACCATCGACCCGCTCCTGCCCGCCTCGCGGCGCGGCGAGCCGCTGTCCCGCAAGGCGATCTGGGTGCTCGGCAGCACGCCGGGCGTGACGTCGGTCCTGGTGGGGATGCGGCGCACCGACTACGTGCAGGACGCCCTCGCCGTCCTGGGCTGGCCGCCGCTCGGCGATCCGCTCGAGGTCTACCGCCGGGTCAGGCAGGCGCGAGTCAAGTAGCCCGGAGCCGGGACACCCCGCAGAATCCCCGGACCATCGCGCCGATCCGCCCGGCGAGGGGGGGCGAGTGACGCCTCGCCTCGACGCGCATCCTCTCTCCCCCCTCGGCCCCTCCGAAGTCGACCGATTCCGGGGCGCCCGCTTCGACGAACCGGTCGACCATCTCCGGAGTGACTTCGGGATGGAACTGCACGCCCCAGGCGCACGCGCCGAGGCGGAACGCCTGGTGCGGATACAGGCTGGTCGAGGCGAGCAGGACGGCGTCGGCCGGCAGGTCGAACGTGTCGCCGTGCCAGTGGAAGAAGACGGTCCCGGACGGGAACACGCCCAGGACCGGATCGGCGCGCCCGGCCCCGGTCAAGGTGACGGGGAACCAGCCGATTTCCTTCGCCGCCCCCGCGTAGACGCGCGCGCCGGCGGCCGCCGCGAGGATCTGCGAACCGAGGCAGATTCCGAGGATCGGCAGGCCGCGGCGCAGGGCGTCCCCCGCCAGGAGGATTTCGTCCCGCAGATGCGCATGCCGTTCCGATTCGTAGACGCCCATCGGGCCCCCCATGATGACGACTCCGGCCGCGCCGTCCGCCGAGCGCGGCACCGCCTCCCCCGCAAAGGTGCGCACGAGACGGATCTCCAGGCCGCAGGCCTCGAGGGCCGGTGACAGGAGTCCCGGCCCTTCGTGCTCCGCGTGCAGCACGACGAGCATCTCCGCTTCGCGGCCGGGACAGCTTCTCATGTCCCGATCATAGGGTAGTATCGCGGCATGAAGATCCTGGCTTTCGCCGGCTCCCTGCGCGCCGGCTCGCTCAATCGCAAGCTCCTGGCGGTGGCCCTCGAGTCGCTGCAGGGCAAGGCCGACCTCGACCGGCTCGACCTGAAAGAGGTCCCGATGCCCCTGTATGACGGCGACATCGAATCCCGCGAGGGGCTCCCCGAAGCGGCGCTCCGGTTCAAAGGGCGGATCGCCGCCGCCGACGCCCTGCTGATCGCCACACCCGAATACAACAACTCGGTCCCCGGGACGCTCAAGAATGCCATCGACTGGGCCTCCCGGCCTCCCGGCAATCCGTTCCGGGGAAGGGTCGCGCTTCTGATGGGCGCCTCGCCGGGACAGTTCGGCGCCGTGCGCGGCGTGCTCGCCGTCCGCCAGGTGCTGAACGCCCTGCACGCCATCGTCCTTCCCCAGACCATTCAGATCCCCCATGCCGATCAGGCGTTCGACGAGGCCGGCCGCCTGAAGGACCCGAAGAGCGCCGCCCTGGTCGAGAAGGCCTGCGCCGAGCTGCTGCGTGTCGCCGCCCTCCTGAAGGGCTAGGGTCCTGTCCGAGCACTCGGCCGGGCCTCGTTCAGCGACCAGTCGTACTCGAGAAACCCGATCGGCGGCTTCCCCGCCTGCCTCTCGATGAACCGGGCGACCTCGGGCGCGGCATGGCGCGCCACGTAGGCCGCGATCGAGGCCGCCGTCCCTCGCCAGCCGGCGGCCGTGAAGTCCGATCCGTACCAGTCGAAGTAGCGAGACACCAGCAGTTTCGATCCCTCGACCCGGACGTTTCTCGGATCGGCCAGGAAGGCGCGGGCCCGCTCCTCGAGCTGCGCCTCCAGGCGATCGCCGTCGTACGCCCAGGCCGGCAAGGGCGCGCACGAGCGCGACGCGCAATTCAGCGCGAAATGGATCCTTGGGTCCTTGAAGAACGGCCGCAGGATCCGGTGCTCGATCTCGTCGAGCGTCAGGTCGAAGCCGCCGACCCGGTGCCGCCGCTCCGTCCAGACCCCCGGGATGTCCTTGATCGAAGCGACGCGCGGATGATCGAGGATCGACGCCACCGTGACGGCGTTGTAGACGTTGATCAGGAGCGCCTCCAGGTGGCCCGGGGCCAGGCGAGCCAGAGGGGCATCCGAGGCCGCCCTCAGGTAGGCCGCGAGCTCCGCCCGGTGGTCGCGCATGAAGCGATAGTCGACCAGGCCATCCGCCGTTCCCTTCTCGAGAAGCCGCCCCCACGCGGCATGGTCGAAGCGTTCTGTCCCGCCTTTCAGCGAAGCCTCGACCGCCCGGGCCACGTCCCCCGTCGCCCGCTCGGCGGAAGGCGCCCCGCAGGCGGACGACAGCCCGGCCGCGGACAGGGCGGCGCTCGCGACCATCGTGAGGACGAGCCGGTTCAGCGGAGGGGCTGCGAAAGAGGGAAAGCTGGTAGCGCTACGGGGATTCGAACCCCGGTCTGATGGCTGAGAACCATCCGTCCTAACCCCTAGACGATAGCGCCACGCCCGCTTGTGGTTCCGGGACAGGGATTCGAACCCCGATACCGTGGTCCAGAGCCACGTGTCCTACCGTTAGACGATCCCGGAATCCGCGCCGAATTTTAGTGGACGAGCAGGGGGGTGTCAACCTCCCGCTCCTCTCCGGTAGTGGGCTAATTTGGCCCATTACCCTCCTCTCCCGTTTGGAGTACAATTCGCGTCAATCTGAGAGTCGTGGGTTGCGCCGCATCCCGGAGAATCCCGAGGCCGGAGAGCGGGACATTGAAGAATCACCATCGAGGGGCTCGCGCCAAGGGGCTTCCTGTCCGCGAGAACGGCTCCATCGCCGACCCGGAGAGGCCCGGGAGGGCTTCCGTCCGCGTGACGGTGCGATTCTGTCTGGTCTTTCTCGGCCTGATCCTTCTCTTCTCATCCCTCACATCGACCCGGCTGATCGGAGTCGTCCTTCATGAACGTCTCACCAGGCTGATCGCGACCCTCTCGGCATCGATCCTGGCGCTCCTCGGAGAGGCCGCAGCCTCGGGACACGACCTGAGCTTTGGCGGCTTCGGCGCGTCCGTCGAGGGGGCGTGCGACGGACTCCAGCCGACCTACATCTATGTCGCCGCCGTCCTGGCGTTCCCGAGCCGCTGGCGCGACAAGGGCTGGGGGATCCTGATCGGGATCCCCGCCATCTTCCTGATCAACCTGATTCGCGTCGTGACCATGATGCTCTGCGGAGCCTATTGGCCGGACTTGTTCGACTGGGTGCATCTCTATGGCTGGCAGGCCCTCGTCATCGCGCTTACGATGGCCGTCTGGGTCTTCTGGGCGGAGCTCTTCGTTCGTCCACGCGACCAGGCGACTGCTTAGCTTTCTCCTTCGAGTCGGGGCCCTCTACGCCCTGACTTACGTGCTCTGGCTTCCTCTGCAGGGACTGTTCATCCGTTTGCTGGCCGCCGCGGCCGAGAGAGTGCTCCCGCTCGTCGAGCATCCGCCCATCCTCACCGCGCTCACCACCCACGGCAACAGCATCACATATCACAGCTACATCACGGGAGTCTCGCAGCCGCTGTCGCATCTGGACTGCGGGAACCTGCACGTCAGCATCGTGGCCTCCCTGGCTCTGGCCCTCTCGGTGTCCGCCAGGCACTGGTCCGCTCGGGCGAAGGTTTGCGGGCTCGCCCTGGCGCTGGTTTTCCTCGTGATGATCGCCGTGTGTATCGTGCAGCTGGAGTGGGCGGCGGAGGGTTACGCCTCGGCTCGGCTCGGGATCACGCTGTATACGGCCCGGGAGAAGGAGCTCCTGGACTGGGTGATCCGGAAGTCGAGCATGGCGATGGTGTACCTGGTGCCCGCCTTGCTCTTCCTGACCTCCTACCTCTCCTTCTGGTCCGGCGCCGGGCGTGCGGATGCCCGAAAGCCCGACAGGCCACGGGAACCGGACTCAGGGTCGAGCCGGTCATTCCTCATGAGCTGGAGGAGCGTCTCCATGGCGGGCGCCGCGTGCATCGCGGCCTGGCTGTTCCTTCCCGCGACGCATGCCGGCCGGGATGGCCAGGTCAACCTGGAGGGGCTGCGGAAGATCGTCGCCTTGAACCCCTCGTCTCCGCGTGCCCACTACAGCCTGGCTCTCAACCTGGAACAGCAGGGAAGGCTGGACGAGGCGATGGATTCCTACCGGAGCGCGCTGCGCCTCCAGCCGGAATTCGTGGAGGCCCGCTTCGGTGAGGGGGACGTCCACTTCAGGAAGGGCGCCTTCGATCAGGCCGCGAGTTGTTACGAAGACGTGCTGAAACGCCAGCCGGGCAACGTCGACGCGCGCTACAACCTGGGCACGACGTTTCTCAACCGGGGAATCTTCGACCTCGCCGCGGCGTCCTATGAAGCGGTTCTCAGGATCCAGCCCGATCACGCCTCCGCCCACAAGGGCCTGGGGGAGGCGCTCCTGCGTCTCAACCGACGATGCGAAGCCTTGCC